>JAEUQE010000343.1:1847-6822 GCA_016789785.1 Bryobacterales bacterium | reverse complement strand
ATGCGGGAAGCGGTTGTGTTCTCGCAGGAGCGCCCTGTACTCATTGACCGGTTTCTGGAAGACGCCACCGAAGTGGACGTCGATTGTTTGTCCGATGGCGAGGATGTGCTGATCGCGGGGATCATGGAGCACATTGAGGAAGCGGGTGTGCATTCCGGTGACAGTTCGTGCGTCCTGCCGCCAACCTCGCTGTCGCCGAAAGAGCGCGCGACGATTGAGGACTACTCGGTTCGCCTGGCGAAAGCGCTGCACGTGATCGGGCTGATGAATGTGCAGTATGCCATAAAAGAAGGAAAAGTCTACGTTCTGGAAGTGAATCCAAGGGCATCGCGCACTGTTCCCTACGTTTCGAAGGCTACGGGGATTCCGCTCCCAAAGGTCGCAGTCGGGTTGATGCTCGGCAAGAAACTGAAAGAGCTTTCGCATCTCACAATGGGCATGACCAGCGGAGTGCTGCCGGTACCGCAGTTCTTCGTGAAATCGCCTGTGTTTCCGTTCAACAAGTTCCCTGGCGTGGATCCGGCTCTTGGGCCTGAGATGCGCTCGACCGGTGAAGTGATGGGCGTTGGGGAGAACTTCGGCGAGTCGTTTGCGAAGGCTCAGTTGAGCGCGGGAACGCCGCTGCCCGATTCCGGTTGCGTGTTCCTCAGTGTGAACGCAAATCACAAGGCAATCGCCGTAGAGCTTGGCAGGAAGTTCAGCGAACTTGGCTTCACACTTGCGGCGACGCGAGGCACGGCGGCGGCACTGCAAGCCGCTGGACTGAAGGTGAAGACAGTGTTCAAGGTGAACGAGGGGCGTCCGAACGCGGTAGACCTTCTAAAGGCGGGCTCCCTGCATCTGGTCATCTACACAACTACCGGTGGGCACTCTTTCAGCGATGAGAAGGCCATTCGCCGGAACGCCCTTCTCTATCGTGTGCCGTGCATCACCACGATTAGTGGTGCACGTGCGGCTGCGGAGGCGATGGTGTCGAAGCGCCGTGACCCCATTCGTGTGTGGAGCCTGCAGGAGATCCACGAGAAGGCGAACTCGGCCACCAAGTAAGATGAGGGCATGCTCTCCGCCGCAGTCCTGCTGATCCTTTGCCAGTTGGAGGCGAAAGATCGTGTGGTTTACGTCTCGTTTGATGGCTTCGGATATCAGCGCTGGGTGGAGAATGACGTTGTGCGGGAAGTGCCTTCTCTGGCGCGCATCGCGCGTGAGGGGATGCATGCCGAAGGCATCGTTCCGCACTTTCCAAGCACGACCGCGAATTCGCATGCCGCGCTATTCACCGGTTCCTATGGCAATCGGAATGGCGTGGCAGCGAACGACAACACCGTACTTCCCCGCGCGGAGCACAAATTCACCGACCGGGTGATCGGATTTCGATCGGAGAGCCTGCGCATGGAGCCGGTGTGGGCACAGGCGGCACGTCAAGGGATTCGAACGGTTGCCCATCAGGTGACGCAGGCGTTTCCTTTTGAAGGGCTGACGGTTGCCCGGGGGGAAGCGAAGGATCTGGTAGTCGTGAATGGCTATCAGACCAAGCGGCACGCGCAGGACGCCGTGATTACCGCGCGTGATGTACAAGATGACGATACTCCGCGTCCGGCCAGGGTGCCAGCAGGCCGTCAAGTAAAGTTCAGTGCCGGCCCGCTGATGTTTCGCATGGTGATGACCACTCGCGACGCGTACGTGTGGACAGAGGGCACGGCGGTTGTTCGAGTGCCGCTTCGATCGACCGAGGCACGCCCGCCTCGTGGACGGGAGATCGCCCGGCACTTCAGCCGTTCGCTCTATGTTCCGGCGCTGCGCGCGGGAGTATTCTTCCGGCTGTTCGAAAACCGCAATGGTCAGTTTCTGCTGTATCACACGGCAATTCGCGAACTCGGTGTTTATGGCCCGGAATCGACCGCGGCAGAGATGATTCGCGAGTGCGGCGGCTTCGTAGGGAACGCGGCGAACTACCTCTACGAACGTGGGCGCTTCGGTACGGTGGGCAGCGGGATGGCGGAGAGGCGCTATCTGGAGACGATCGAGTTGAATGGGCGGCAGTCGGCCTGCCATGCCACCTGGCTGTGGAAACATTTCGAGCCGAAACTGTTTGTGGATTACTTCAACCAGCCCGATGATCTCGATCACGCTCTGCTGGGTATGGATCAGGCCGGCATGCGCGACATGAAGACGTGGCGGGCGTGGGGATACCAGGTGATTGAGTACCGGCTGGCGGCGCTGCTTCGGTTGCTGGACGCGCAAGACCACATCTACGTCATCAGCGATCACGGTATGACGGGCACGTCGAAGAGGCTGCACGTCGACGCCGTGTTGCGGAATGCAGGGCTCGCGGATCGAGCCGTGTGTCTGCAAGGTGGTGTTCTCCTGAACACAACGGATTGGAAGGACGGCGCGGTCACGGCGGAGCAAAAGCCGGAGGTGCTTGCCGCGGTACGCAAAGCGCTCGCCGCGGTAATGGACGCTGGCAAGGCGGTGGTGACAGAATTCTACGATCCCGTGGTGGACGGAGAGCGGTTCGGAATCAACGGGCCGAACAGTGCGGATCTCTACTTCGATGTGGCGCCCGGTTACTATGCGGTGTGCAGCAAGGAAACCAGCGTGATCACAACGGAGACGCATCCGCGCGGGAGTCATGGGATGATGCCGGAGCGAGCGGACATGCTCGCGATCCTCTTCGCGCGTGGACCTGGAATTGAGGCGGGCGCCAAGATCCCACGTATGCGCTCCATCGAGATCCTGCCGTTGGTGAAGAAAGCACTGCTTCTGAATTAAAGGATCAGGCGCAGACCAAGTTGGAAGACGCGCCCGTCATTGAGGGCGTTCGTGATCTTGCCGAACGCAGTTGCGTTGAGATTACGGTTCGGCTCATCGAACTGCGGATGATTGCCGAGGTTGAAGGCTTCCGCACGGAACTGCACGAAACGTTCTGATGGCCCCGCAAGTTTCCAGCGCTTCGTCATCCCGCCATTCCAGTTGGCGATGCCGCCTTTGCGGAATGCGCCGCGGCCAAGCGATCCACGATGCTGACCGGGTTGGAGAAAGCCGAACTTGTCGCGGCTCAGGATCTGCTGGGCAATGTCGGGATGGCCGATGGTCCTGCCGATGATGGAAGGATCCAACAGATTCGGCCGGTCACTCGGGCCACCGTCGACATTGCCGAATCCTGGTGCGTCGCTTCCGATGTAGAGCGTCAGCGGCGTGCCCGATTTGAGGAGCGCGGAACTCGACCATTGCCATCCATCGGCAATCCAGTTGAACCAAGCCTGGCTGGTTGCGACACGCGGCAAATCCCAGTTCTGGTAGATCATCAAAGCGTTCGTGGAATCGAAGTTGCTCAGTCCTTTGCGGTCGCGGTGCGATTCGAACTGCGACTGGGCGCGGGCTCGGGAAAGATCGCGGTTTGCGGCAGTGGCGGCAAAGTCCGAGCCCGTATCGAGAGCCTTCGAGAACGTGTAGCTGAACCCTGTCGTCAGCTTTCTCCATCGCGGCAGATCGAGGGTCACCTGGGCGGCATCAAGGTAAGCAGCGCCGGCATTCACGATCCACTTCACCTCGTAGTAGCGGGGATCGGGGCGGCGGATATCCACGGTGTCGAGCGTGAGCGGGATGCCGGGTACGATGTCACCACGGTTCTGAATGTAGCTGTCAATCAGCTTGAACGAGCGGCTGCCGATGTAGCCGATGCGCAAGTTAGCCGCGCCGAACTTACGTTCCAACTGCAAGTTGTATTGATGCGTGTAAGCCGATACGAGGTCGTCGCTGAGCCAGGTCGGCGATGTGCGGGCCGACGGATTCTTGAGGTCGATATTGCGCAGCGGATTCAGGAAGTCCGGGTTCTGGATCTGGATGTAGAGAACGTTGGGCGGATTGTAGCGGACCTGCTGATACGTAACCGGCGGGATCGCGCCGTAGGAAACCGTGTAGCCGGCGCGCAACATCCACTGCCGAGGCAGTTGCAGAGCGATGGAGAAGCGAGGGCTGAAGTTGTTGCAGTCACATCGATAGGGAATCGGATCGCGTCCATCTACTTCGTAGGGCGCTGTCTCCATGTTGTACCGGAGCCCGAAATAGAGTTGCAAACGCGAATTGACGCGCCACTGGTCAGCGGCGAAGAAGTCCGCATTCCAATTGCGGAACCCGCGCGAGAGCTCGCCGACCGTGACTTCGTAGAGATTGGGTTCTCCAAACAGCAGGTTCTGAATCGCAGGTCTCTCGCGTGTGCTGGTGAACCACCAGAGACCGCGGGCGTTGTTCGTCTCGATGCCGTTCAGTTGGAGCCTGCCGCCGTTGCCACCAAACGTCAACGTGTGCCGGCCGCCGCCCGCACGATGTGATCCAACCAAACCCCAGCGATAGGTATTCTGCGCGCGATTGATCGGGAAGTGCGAGTCGGGACCAAGTTCTTCGATCTGAAAGCCCATCCGAACGCGCGGGCCCACCGCGTTGGGCTCCGGCACAAGCGCGGATACGACACGATTGAAACCGCCACCAATGCTCAGATCCGTTGCCGCGGTTGGTGAGTATAGCAGCGTTGCTCGCGAACGGTGGCTATTGATGTTCATGTCGGGGTTCTGGCCTGCGACCAACTGGAACGCATCCACGCGCTGCCGGTTGATACCGTGCAGCAGCATCAGTTTCGACTTCGCAGTGAGATTGCGATCCAGCCGCAGACTGCCGTCAATTTCATCGATGCGCTGCGGCGCGTTGGTATTCAGAGCACGTTCATCGAAGTCAGGCCGGTTCGGCAATTCGTTCGGATAGGCAAGCAGGTAGCGTGAGATGGTGTCGCGAACGATGGGGTTGGACGACTTCGAAGTGCGCTCATTCGCCAGCGGCACCAGTACATTGCCGTTCACCATGCCCCGGATCTTACGTTGGGTGAAGTTGCCCGTAAGCCAGCCGAGACCCTTCCATTCCGTAGTGAACCGGCCGCCATAGTGATTCTGCCGTGACGGTTTCACCGGCCCGACCTGGA
>JAEUQE010000343.1:0-1837 GCA_016789785.1 Bryobacterales bacterium | reverse complement strand
CTCGGGCCACCGTCGACATTGCCGAATCCTGGTGCGTCGCTTCCGATGTAGAGCGTCAGCGGCGTGCCCGATTTGAGAAGCGCGGAACTCGACCATTGCCATCCATCGGCAATCCAGTTGAACCAAGCCTGACTGGTTCCGACACGTGGCAAATCCCAGTTCTGATAGATCATCAAAGCGTTCGTGGAATCGAAGTTGCTCAGTCCTTTGCGGTCGCGGTGCGATTCATACTGCGACTGGGCGCGGGCTCTCGAAAGATCGCGATTCGCGGCAGTGGCGGCAAAGTCGGAGCCCGTATCGAGAGCTTTGGAAAACGTATAGCTGAACCCGGTTGTCAGCTTTCTCCATCGCGGTAAATCAAGGGTGACCTGAGCGGCATCGAGATAGGCCGCGCCTCCATTCACAATCCACTTCACCTCGTAGTACCGGGGATCGGGGCGGCGGATGTCCACGGTGTCGAGAGTGAGCGGAATGCCGGGCACGATGTCACCACGGTTCTGAATGTAGCTGTCAATCAACTTGAACGAGCGGCTGCCGATGTAACCGATGCGCACGTTGGCCGCGCCGAACTTACGTTCCAACTGCAAGTTGTATTGATGCGTGTAAGCCGATACGAGATCGTTGCTAAGCCATGTTGGCGATGTGCGGGCCGACGGATTCTTGAGGTCGATGTTGCGCAGCGGATTCAGGAAATCAGGGTTCTGGATCTGGATGTAGAGAACGTTGGGCGGATTGTAGCGGACCTGTTGATACGTAACCGGCGGGATCGCGCCGTAGGAAACCGTGTAGCCGGCGCGCAACATCCATTGCCGCGGCAGTTGCAGAGCGATGGAGAAGCGCGGGCTGAAGTTGTTGCAGTCGCATCGATAGGGAATCGGGTCGCGCGCATCTACTTCGTAGGGCGCTGTCTCCATGTTGTACCGGAGCCCGAAATAGAGTTGCAAGCGCGAATTGACGCGCCACTGGTCAGCGACGAAGAAGTCCGCATTCCAGTTGCGGAATCCACGCGACAGTTCGCCGACCGTGACTTCGTAGAGATTGGGTTCTCCGAATAGCAGGTTCTGAATCGCGGGCCGCTCGCGTGTGCTGGTGAACCACCAAAGGCCGCGGGCGTTGTTCGTCTCGATGCCGTTCAGTTGGAGCCTGCCGCCGTTCCCACCAAACGTCAGCGTGTGCCGGCCACCTGCGCGATGTGATCCAACCAATCCCCAACGATAGGTGTTCTGCGCGCGATTGATGGGGAAGTGCGAGTCGGGACCGAGTTCTTCAATCTGGTAACCCATCCGAACGCGCGGGCCAACGGCGTTGGGCTCCGGCACAAGCGCGGATACGACACGATTGAACCCACCACCAATGCTCAGATCCGTTGCCGCGGTTGGTGAGTACAGCAGCGTTGCGCGCGAACGGTGGCTATTGATGTTCATGTCGGGGTTCTGGCCTGCGACCAACTGGAACGCATCCACGCGCTGCCGGTTGATACCGTGCAGCAGCATCAGTTTCGACTTCGCAGTGAGATTGCGATCCAGCCGCAGACTGCCGTCAATTTCATCGATGCGCTGCGGCGCGTTGGTATTCAGAGCACGTTCATCGAAGTCAGGCCGGTTCGGCAGTTCGTTCGGATAGGCAAGCAGGTAGCGTGAGATGGTGTCGCGAACGATCGGGTTGGACGACTTCGAAGTGCGCTCATTCGCCAGCGGCACCAGTACATTGCCGTTCACCATGCCCCGGATCTTACGTTGGGTGAAGTTGCCCGTAAGCCAGCCGAGACCCTTCCATTCCGTAGTGAACCGGCCGCCATAGTGATTCTGCCGTGACGGTTTCACCGGCCCGACCTGGA
>JAEUQE010000342.1 GCA_016789785.1 Bryobacterales bacterium | reverse complement strand
TACGAATTTGCGTTTTGCGAATTTCCTTCTGAGCTGCTGGTTCCACTCGCCATCCAGTTGGTGTGCGAAGTTCCTGCCAGGGCCTTGCGATCGGGTCACTTCCGAAGTTCCGGAGCCCTCGACCTTGGCACTCATCGTTTCAGCGGTGGTGCTGATCGCGACGGCTCGCCTCCGCGCCCGGCGCTGACCCCGAACGCCTGGTCTCTCGAGGTCAGGCGCGCCAGTCGGCGCGGCAGAGTATCAAGATCCGCTGACCGCAACACGCTGGACAAGGCTTCCGGTTCGCCCACGCCGGCTCGCACCGCGAATCACCCCTTGCGGTCAAAGCTCGGCACGCTCAAACGCTCCCCGTTCTTCAGCGCCGATTGATGCGCGACCAGGCCCGGCACGGTCATCGCCAACGACTCGTACACATCCACCGTCGGCTCGCGATTCTCAAGCAGGGCGTTGATGAACTCCGCCGACAGAAACACCGCGCTTCCGCCGTGTCCGCTCGCATGCCGCATCGCCGCTGGCAGCAACTCACTATTCCAGTAACTCGGAATCTTCACCGGCTCCGGCGTTCCATAGCGCGGCTGCCAGATGTCGGGTAGGATGCCCGTCTTCGCCATATACAGCGCACCTTTCTCGCCGAACCACTGCGCGCGCTCCACCTCCGGTGAGGCGATCTGCCGGCACTCATTGTGCCGGATGGTGTTGCCGCGGCTGGTACGCATCAGCGCAAATTCATTAAAGAATGGATTCTTCAGCCGGTTATTCGGAATGCGCGCCATCTTCTCACGATCGCCCGCGCCAAGGCACGATACGGAAGTTACCCGCTCCCTGGTTACTCCAACCAGCAGCCCGAGCGAGTGCGAAGGATAGTGCATGGGAGGCCAGCCCTGCCGCCAACTGTTCGAACCATCGGGGTTGAAATACAGCGAGGGTTTGCGCGTCAGGCGCTCTTCGAAATTGAAGTCATGATAATACTCCACTTCACTGTAAGTGATCTCGCCGAACGCGCCTTTCTGATACAGTTCGCGCGCATAGATACAGGCCTGCCGGTAGTAACTGGACTCCGCCATCATGTAGCGCAACCCGGTCTTCTCCTTGACCTCGCGCAACTGTTCGGCTTCCTCCAGACTTGCGCAGGCGGGCACCGCGCAGATCACGTGCAGTCCCTGTTCCATGCACATCCTGGTGTGCTTCACGTGCGAAGGGACATCGGTGAAGATGGCCACCGCATCCAGGTCGCGGCGCTTCTTGAGCATGTCCTCCATCGACTCATAGACACTGTCGCATCGATAGAAGTCGCGCAGCCGCTGGCGGCGTTCCGGGTACAGATCCGACACCGCCGTCACCGTGCATTGCGGATGCTCATGGAAGTGGAAGGTCGCGCCGAACCCACCGCCAACCACCGCCAGCCGGATCTTCTTCGATCCTGGTTGGGCGGCGGCGCTTGCCAGTGAACCAGCCGCAACGGTCATCATTTCTCGCCGGGTGGACATAAGCCTCCTTGGGAAGAGCCGGGTCGGGAGCAAGTTGTATGATACGCGGACCGTCCTCGGGGCTCAAGGTGAGATTGCGTGGATCAGGAAGCGCCACGAACCAGCATGCCGTCCATCGCGCGCAGAACCGCTGCCGCGCACTCCTCCGGTGACTCCACGTCCGTCCGGCATTCCACTTCGGGCGCAACAGGCGCTTCGTAGGGATCGTCGATCCCCGTGAAGTTCACCACACGCCCCGCTCGCGCCGCCGCGTACAACCCCTTCGTGTCGCGCTGCTCACAAATCGCGAGCGGCGCATTCACCCACACCTCCACGAACCGGCCGGCGCGCCGTCGCACTTCCTCGCGAATGGCGCGGTATGGCGAGATCGCAGCCACCAGCGCCACTTCGCCGCGATGCATGCACGACGCCGCCAGAAACCCGATGCGCCGCACATTCTCATCGCGATCTTCCTTGGAGTATCCGAGGCCCTTGCACACTGTCCGCCGCACCGCGTCGCCGTCGAGCACGCGCGCATGCACCGAGCTCTCCTTGAGCTTCGATGCCACCGCCTCGCACAGCGTCGACTTCCCTGCGCCGCTCAGGCCAGTGAACCACACGACAAGCCCGTGTGCCGGCCGTGCGGGACAAGCGATCGCTTCCACAATGCGCGCTTCGCCCGCATTCTCAGAGGTAGCCGGGTCCACGAGAGCCACGGTGATGCCGCACGCCAGCGGATGCAACGACACGGCGGTGCTTCGATCCAGTATTTCGATGCAATGCGTCTTTCCGCCGGACTCCGCAAGCAGCACACACCCCGTCTGCAAATCGCCAGCAAGTTTCGCGATTCGATAACAGTTCACAGACTTCCTGGTTTAGCACGGCTGGACTCCTCCGGTGTTCTCGCTCGCCGACCATCCGCTGTGCCACTGCAACCGATGCACACGCGCGCGAGCCTTCCCGGAAACGTCCGCGCAAGTTTCAGGAGCGCGCAACGCCCGTCCCAACGAGGCCCGCGGAGCCAGACGCAGACTATATATATACTAAAGGGAAAGCAATTCCATTTGCGCATGACAAATCAATCTCAAGAATTGATCTCAGAGCATGACCTGCGCGATTTCTTCTCCGCGCTTGACTTCCGCCTTGATCTGCTCGATCAGGGCCGGCGAAGCCTCAACGTCTACCTCTCGCTGGAATTCAACGTCTTCGACTACATAGATCCAAATGAGAATCGCATCTCGCAAGTCATTGCCGACATGCTGAATCCCCGGGGCCGTCACGGACAAGGCAAGATTTTTCTGGATCGATTTCTGACGGTGATCGGGCAGGAGGAACAGGTTTTTCGTTCTGCGCAGGCAAGAGTTCACTACCAAACACCCACAACAGCCTCCACTGCCGGACTCATCGATATCACGATTGATCTGGCCGACTTCGGCGTCGGCATCGAGAACAAGCCCTGGGCGATCGAACAGAATAGCCAACTGGAAAGATACAGGCGGCATCTTGCGGATCGGTATGGCGGCCGCTTCTGCCTGGTCTTCCTTGAAGGACGGGGGAGCGGCCCGACCAGCATTTCCGAACAAACGAGGCGAGAGTTAGAAAGCGTGGGCAAGTTCCGGACGCTCCACTACCAGCCTGACCTGAGAAATTGGATCGAGTGGTGCGCCAAAGAGTCCCAGTCCGACAAACTCCGTTGGTTCCTCCGTGACTTCATCGGATACATCGATCGTGAGTTCCACCATCGCGAAGGGGCCCGCGGCTATGACTGACGCAGAGCGTGACTTGATCGTAAAACACTCCTTCGAGTCGGCGGCGAATCGGCGGTCCGCCTTACTCGTTGGGTTCGCGCTTCAGGACATCCAGCGAGAACTGATCACATGGACTCTGAATGGAGTCGCAAACCGTCTCAAAGAGTTGGCTGGAGACAAATGGGAGGTGATCTCGAAGAACGTTTCGCCTCAGGAATGCTATCTGCGGCTGCGAGGGCGCAACTGGCCTGAGTGGCTGTAGGTTACCTTGGAGCGAGAGAAGGGGTACCGCGCCACGTGGATTGGCGTGACGCGCCCAGCACCTGGAACAAGTGACATTGAGGCGCGGTTGTCTCGGCAACTTTCGGATGGGATGAAGTCCATTCGGCCTCAGGATCATGCCAATTGCGTCTGGTGGGGAGACCTGGATCGCTTCCGGAATTGGGATGACCGGGAGACGAAGACGCTGCTGGCGCTTGCCGAGGGTGAAGAACCGCAAGCGCATATCAGTAGACTTCTCGCGGCTGCGGCCGCCATCGTTGATGGCGTCCTGGCGGAATCGGTATTGGCAGCCAGCAGGAGTATCGGGGATATACCGAAGCCGGACGCGCAAGACTAATGCCCAGTAAGTTTTGGTTCAGGCGCGGCATAGACCGAGCAGTCTGATGCCGCAAAGGCTCCGTCAGCCGGTTTTGCCAACCTGCCCGGAACACATCAGCAGCGCCGCCAGAGTGTTCCCATAGCTCACCAACTTGCCTTGTTCGTCTCGCGTCTCACGGGATCGCCCATAGTAAGTTCCCACAAGCCGCCCCGTCCGGTCACGCGCTTCCACAACGCCGCCCTTCTCCTGCATGGTCCCAATCAGCGCGCTCTGGGCATCTCGTATCTCCTCGCGCGACTGCCCATCCGCACTGCCGGCCGCAACGATGCCAAACAAGCTCGCAAACAGGCTTCTCCGGCCCGGATTCCGCATCGCACCCTCCATTCCGCCGTCGCGTACCATCCGCGCGAAACTCAATGCACTTCCCAGGGCGCCCGCTGAAATCCCGGCGCCATCTCCCTCCCAAACCGCAACCCCGTGCGCCCGTTCTCAAACGCTCCGATATCCGGCGCGGCCCCCGCGAAATCATCGTTGAAGCCCGGCAGGCGCACACCCGTATCCAGCGCCGGGTTCTTCGCCGAAACCACCGGATCGGTGATCGCGAACTTCTTCCCCTCCACGTCGTACTCAATGCGCCCCCACTGGATCTTCGGCGCACTGCCGGCCAGGAACCATTCCATGTGCTCACTCGGCTGAAACAACGACCGCACGAAACCACCGCCAAGATAACCGCCGGTCAAGTCATTCTTGAAATCGTTGCCTGGCGCGCCGCGATCCTGCGGATACGTCCTCCCGCGCGCATAGAAGATGTTGTTGCGCGACGTCGCGTTGTGCAACTCATGACTGCTGAACACATCCAGCCCGCCGTTGGGTTGCAGCGCCGTGTTGTGAAAGATGAACCGGTGCCCGAGCCCCGTGCTCACGCGCTCGCCATTGATCGTCACGTAGTTCATCCCCGTCTTGATCATCATCCCGCCCGAGTTGTCCTGATGCGACACGCGGCTCAGCCCGAACACATTGCGGAAGATGTACAGCGGACCCATCGCCGTTGCCGCCGTCGCCACATGCACGAACGTGTGATGGATGTAGTTGCTCCAGATCCGCACGTTCCTGTTCGCGCCTTCGCTCTCAATGGCGTCATCCCAGCAATGCGAAACGATGTTGCCATAGATGTCCGAGTCTCGATTGGGACTGCCTTGAAAGCTGTAGTTCGACCCGCCTCCGATCCCATCGTTGTAGCCGTGATCCTCCGTCGAGCGAATCGTGTTGTAACGGATGATGTTGCCGCCTCGCGAGTTGATCAACGTGATCGCCTGCGGTCCCGACGGATGCCCCGTTTCCCAATCATTCGACCCGCCTCGCGGATACTCAATCAGATTCCTCTGCGCGATGATGTGCCCCGCATCGTTCTCCGCGAAGATCGCGCTGTCCGATCCGCCAACCACGCCCCAAATACGTGCGCCGCCCACGCGTCCCCATCCCGTGATGTGCGAATCCTCCACCACCACATGCTGCACACCCGCCTTGATCAACACTGCATGAACGCCCGCATTCTTCAGCTCCAATCCGCGCAGGATCACGTAGTCCGCTTCCACCACGATGTTGTGATCCGCGAAATTGAAGACATCGTTCACGTACTTCGCGCCGGGCTGCGGCGTCACCAAATGCCAGCCCTGCGCCGTGCCGCCTTCACGAATCGTCAGCATCTTGTGACTCGTGCCCGTGACATGCGTCGTGCGCCCAACAGGCAGCACTTCACTGCGAGTCTTCGCACGAAACTCCGTGGGCGCGCCGTCACACTCCAACCGCACCGAATACCCGGTATCCGGCTTCAACTGAACCAGCGAGCCTCGATATTGCTTCTCGCGCGCGTCGTAGATCAGCGGGTAGCCCTGCTTCCAATCACCCGGCGCACCGCGATAACTCACCGCGCAGCCCTGCTTGGCTTCCGCGCGGTCATAATAGATCCCGAGCGATTCGAACGTCGCCACCGCATGCGGATTCTCCGCCGCGACGCAAATCGCCGCCGTCAGCACTGCCGCCCAATAACGCATCAGAAGATCGCCTTGATTCCGAGAGTAATCTGCCGTTGCCCGTGTCCATTCTCACCCGTGATGGTGCCGAACGCCGCGTTCACCGGACCAGTGTTCGGATTGCCGAACTGCACGTGGTTCAGCGAATTGTAAGTCTCCACGCGGAACTGCGCCGTCAACTTCTCCTTCACCCGGTAGTTCTTGAACATCGACAGGTCGAAGTTGTTGATGCCATCCGCGCGAACACCGTTGAACCGCGTGCTCAGTCCGATGATATTGTTCACCAGCACCTGCTGCGGATTACGGTTGAAGCCGGCGTCCACGTTGAACCAGCGCTCGGCACGGCGCTGGCTCACGGGCAATTCGATATCCTGCAAGTTGCCCGTGAAGATCGCGTTGCCAAAGCCCAACGCGTCACCCGTCTGCCCTTCATACCAGCCCTGAAACTGCCATCCGCCGAATACTGCCTGCTTCCACCCCCCCATACCTGCAAAGAAACGCCGGTTGCGCCCAAACGGTAGTTCGTAGATCGAACTCAGTACAAAACGGTGCGTGTAGTCCTGATCCGAAATCACCTTCTCCGGAATATCATCCACATCGTTGCGATAACCCGTGGCCTGCATGAACTTCGACCACGTCCAGCTCGATTGGAACGTCAACCCGTTGCTCATGCGCTTCTCCACCGAAACCTGCATCGAATGAAAATGCGACGATCCCGCCGGGGTCGTGAACGTGATGCTGCCAAAGTGAGGATACGGTCGCAGCAACTGCGCCACACCCACTCGCTGATTCGCAAGACCCGTACCCACGAATTCGGGCATGCCTGCAAACGGGCTGTTGACCTGCCTGCTCAGAAAGTCGATCGTCGCCTGATCGCGTACCGGCGACGTCGACAGATACTGCCTCGGCACCGGATTCAATTCGCGCGTCACACCAAGCTTCGTCCCGCGATTGCCGACATACGAGATGTCCGTCACAATGCGGCCCGGCAACTCCCGTTGAATCGATGCCGACCAGCGCTGCATGTAGGGATTCAGCGGAGTGT
>JAEUQE010000341.1 GCA_016789785.1 Bryobacterales bacterium | reverse complement strand
TGCGCAGCACATCGCGCCGGCCGACATTCCACGCTTCGGCAAACTCGGGGTGATCGCATCCATGCAGGGAATCCACTGCACCTCGGATGCGCCGTATGTGCTCGCCCGGCTGGGACCGAAACGCGCCGCGGAAGGCGCATACGTTTGGCGCAAGCTGCTTGAAACGAAAGCGGTGGTCACCAATGGCACCGATGCGCCTGTGGAGGACATCGATCCGCTGGCAAGCTACCACGCCACAGTGACGCGGCGGCTGAAAGATGGGAGCTACTTCTTCCCGGACCAGAAACTGACCCGAATGGAAGCCCTGCGCAGCTACACCATCGACGTTGCGTACTCCGGATTTGAAGAGAGCACCAAGGGCTCATTGAAACCGGGCAAACTCGCGGACATCACCGTGCTTTCAAAAGACATTCTCACCGTACCGGATGAAGAGATCCTGCAAGCCAAGGTTCTCTACACCATCACCGGCGGAAAGATCGTCTATCAGGGAACGAAATGAAACGTGTATCTTCTCTGTGCGGGCTCATGCTGCTCGCCACCATTGCCAACAGCCAGCAGCCGCGCGAAGTGAAGGTCGTCGTAGTGACGATGTTCGAACGTGGCGAGGATACGGGCGATCAGCCGGGTGAATTCCAGTATTGGGTGGAGCGCGAAAAGCTGGACGAGAAGGTCCCGTTCCCGCATGGCTGGCGCAATCTGCGAATGAATCGCGATGGCGTGCTCGCCATCTGCACGGGAGTGGGTACCGCGCGCGCGGCGGCAAGCATCATGGCGCTCGGGTTGGATCCGCGTTTCGACCTTCGCAAGGCCTACTGGCTGGTTGCGGGCATCGCAGGCATCGACCCGAAAGACGGAACGCTCGGGGCCGCCGCTTGGGCCGAATGGGTGGTGGATAGCGACCTCGGCCACGAGATAGATGCGCGCGAAGTACCCGCGGACTGGCCAACAGGCTACATTCCGCTTCGCAAGTCGAAGCCCTACGAGATGCCGCGCCGCCTGCCCGATGAAGGCGAAGTATACCGGTTGAATCCGGCGCTTCAGGAGTGGGCATATCAACTAACGAAGAACGTGAAGTTGATGGACACCGATGCAATCCGCGAACGCAGGATGATGTTCCACGACGAAGCCGCGCGCCAAGCGCCTTCCGTGATCAAGGGCGACACGTTGTCCGGCGGCACCTTCTGGCACGGCGCGAAACTCAGCCAGTGGGCCAACGACTGGGTGCGCTATCACACCGATGGCAAGGGCAACTACGTCACCACGGCGATGGAGGACACCGGCACATTACAGTCCTTGACGTTTCTCGCCACCACAACCCGTGTGGACTTGAAGCGCGTCATGATCCTGCGCACCGCGTCAAACTTCGATCAGCAGCGGCCGGGCATCACCGCTCCGGAGAGCCTCGCCGAAACCAAGGTCGGCAGCTACACAGCCTATCTGCCTTCACTCGACGCCGCCCATCGCACCGGCAGTATTGTGGTGCGCGAGTTGGTGCGCAACTGGAAGACGTGGCGCGACACGATTCCCGCAAAGTAGCGGCTACAGATCCCGAAACACTTCGTACAGGTTTTGTTTCAGCTCGATTCCGAGGCCGGGCGCATCCGGAAGCCGCACCATCCCATCGATCACGGGCACGTCGTCCGCAAATCCGCCGAATGGCTGGAACACGCCCGGGTACGATTCGTTGCCATGCAAGCCGAGCCCCGCGGCCACATGCAGCGCCATCTGATGGCCGCCATGGGGAATGCAACGTCGCGAAGACCACCCGTGCTGTTCCAGCATTCGCTGGATGCGCACATACTCCACCGTTCCGTAGCTCAGCGCAGGATCGAACTGCAGGTAGTCCCGTTCGCGATTCATGCCACCATAGCGGACAAGATTCAGTGCGTCGTGAACCGAGAACAGATTCTCCCCGGTCGCCACAGGGTTCTTCGACACCGAAGCCACCTTCGCGTGGATCTCGAAATCGAGCGGCTCACATGGCTCTTCGTACCACTTCAACTCATAGGCGTTCAACGCTTCGGCATACGCTATGGCCGTGCGCTCATCAAATCGCCCGTTGGCATCCACCGCCAGCCACTGGCCGGGCTTCAGAATGCCCAACACTGCTTCAATCCGCGCGAGATCGACGGCCAGCGGCGCACCGCCGATCTTGATCTTCACGGTGCTGTATCCGAGATCCAGGTAGCTCCGCATCTCGGCCAACAGTCCTTCGATCTCCTTGCCCGGATAGTAGTAGCCACCCGCCGCATAAACGTAGACCTCGGTGTCATACCGCCCTTCGCGATAGCGGTCGGCGAGCACTCGATAGAGCGGACGCTGCTCCACCTTCGCGACAACGTCCCACAGCGCCATGTCGATTACACCAACAGCCACTGAACGCTCACCATGTCCGCCCGGCTTCTCGTTGGTCATCATGATGTCCCACGCTTTGGCCGGATCCAGCACCCCATTTGCATCCAGCAGCGCGCCAGAATCCGCCTGCACTAAGCGAGGAATCATCCGGTCGCGCAAAATTCCGCTCTGCGCGTAGCGTCCGTTGGAGTTGAACCCATATCCCACAACCGGCCGTCCGTCGCGAATCACGTCCGTGCGAATCGCGACCGCCGACGCAGTCATCTCAGAAAAACTGATGTAGGCGTTCCGGATCTCGGAGCGGATCGGAACCACTGTCTCATGGATCGCAGTAATCTTCATCCCGGCTGGGCTTCATCGTAACACCCTCGGGAATCGAGGATGGATTTCCAGCGCCCATCTCATTAAACTGTGAAGTGATGTCCCGACTCGCAATCCTGACGCAGATCGTCTGTCTGCCGCTTCTGGCGCAGAACAGTGGCGTCGCACCGGCTTGGGATGTGCGCGCCAATCTGCGCACCCTCGCCGAGAACACGCAGCGATACCAGCAGACCGTGGAGCAACTCAAGGTCGCGGATTGGGTTTCCGAGGGCGCGCCGGACGCCTATCAGCGGCAGCAGAAGGTGGTGCAGACGGAAGCCGGCTATCTGCGCACCGTGAGCGCCAAGCTCGCCGATGATCCGGAGCGTCTATCGCTGGTCATTGATACGCTGTACCGTCTGGAATACGTTGAGTCGCTGACCGGTTCACTGGCCGACGCCGCCAGCCGTTACCAGGATCCGCAAGCCGCCACGTTGAGCGACTTGCTGAATCGCAATGCGGCCTCGCGTACCAAGCTACGGCAGTATCTAATGGAGTTGGCGCAAACGAAGGAGCATGAGTTCAGCATCGCGCATCAGGAAGCTCAACGATGCATGTCGATGTTGAATCAGAATCCGCTCGCCAAACCGGCGCCAGCGGCTCCCAAGCCAAGGACGACGGCATCTTCGCCGGCCGGGAGTTCCAGCCCAACCGTTACGACACCGCCCGCCGCGGCCCCGGTGAAGAAATAGGAGAACTTCTTGAACGACACCGCCACGTTTACCTGCAGCATCTGCGGCGAACCGTCTAATGAGATATGCGTCTACTGCACAAAAGACGCTTGCCCGAATCACCGCTGCACGAAATGCTTCCGGTGCAGTGACTGCTGTGAATGCGATCTTGTCAGTTATCGCAGATCCTCATCCAATGGAGTTTGGAAAGGCCGTGCCGAGAATGATAGCGACCAGGTTCCAGGCAATCAAGGCGGCGAACAGGACGTTCACACGGCTCAGTAGCTGCTCCTTTCGCCTCTGCCAGCAGTAGACACCCAGTCCCAGCGCCACAAGCTTCACAACCAGTAGGCCCCCGAGCGGACTCGGCGCCATTTCCAGCGCCAGACGCACCAACGGATTTCCTTCACGCACGCCCTGCAGCAGAAACGCCACGGTTGTAAGCAGGTCGAGCAATTGGAGGTAGCTGTACTGCAGGAAGGTCTGGGTCAAGGGGTGTGCTGATCCTTTCTGCGGGGAGTAGCCCTTGGGCCGTCAAATTCCTAATGTAAACACCTCAACCACTTCTTCGCAATACAACCTACGTTCCAGTACTCACGTTCTGGTCCAGTACTACGCGCCGTGTCTCTGCGACAATTGCGTCAATGTGGGATCGAATCCGATCACTCCGGTACTCAAGTGCGCCACTGTTCGGCGGAGCCGCAACAGCAAAACTCACGGATGCCGAGCGCACAGTCGCAGTGGACTATCTCACGCGCACAATGCAGTGGTTCGAGAAAACAACAGATTGCACAGCGGCCGAACAGTGGATCTTTCGGCCGGCGCCGGACCGCTGGTCGCTTGCCGAGTGTTCCGAACACCTCCTCATCACGGAGCGCCTCATCTTCGCCAGGATGGAAGACGCTCTCAACCAGCCGCCGGAAACAAAACCCGAAGACCCTCACAGCATCGACCAGCGCGTGATTCGTCTGGTGGCGAATCGTGGTAGAAGGGTGACTGCGCCGGAACAAGTGGCGCCCTCGGGGATGATGGTCAGCCGCGAGGAAACCCGAAACGCCTTTCGTGACGCGCGCCAGTCCACTATCGCGTTTGCCAGCGATACCAAACTCGACCTCCGCGCCCATTCCCATCCTCATTTCGCGTTGGGACGCCTGGATGTCTATCAATGGCTTCTTTTCCTTGCCGCACATGCGGACCGTCATCTTCAGCAAATGGACGAAGTCAGAGCGGAGCCTGGGTTTCCCATCTAGCATCATCTCTAGCCAGCGGCTTGTTTTCCGGCCAGCGCCATCCATCCCTTGCTACCATGGAATGATCGGATGGCTTTGCGTTTCTACAACACCCTTTCCCAACAGGTAGAGGACTTCACGCCGCAGGATGGCAAGACAGTGCGCATGTACACCTGCGGACCGACGGTCTGGAACTACGTCCATATTGGCAATCTGCGTACTTTCACGTCGCAGGATATTCTGCGCCGCTGGCTGCAATACCGTGGCTATCAGATCATGCACGTCATGAACATCACCGACGTGGATGATCGCATCATTCAGCAGTCGGTGGCCGCCGGAAAGTCGATCTACGAGTACACTGCGCAATATGAGAAGGCCTTTTTCGAGGACACCGGCAAGGTTCGCTTGGAGCGCCCAGAGCAGGTGTGCCGCGCGACCGACCACATCAGCGACATGGTCACGTTGATTCAGACCCTCGAAAAGAACGGCTGCACCTATACGAGTGAAGGCTCCACCTACTTCCGGATCACGTCCTTCCCCGAATATGGAAAACTCGCGCACCTGCACTTTGAAGGCCTGAAAGCCGGCGCCCGCATCGACACTGACAAGTACGACAAGGACAACGCCCGCGACTTCGTACTTTGGAAAGCGAAAAAAGACGGCGAACACTTCTGGGACACGCCTCTCGGCCCAGGCCGTCCCGGCTGGCACATCGAGTGCTCCGCCATGGCGATGCGCTACCTGGGCGAAACGCTCGACATTCATGCCGGTGGCGTGGACCTTGTGTTCCCCCATCACGAGAATGAAGTGGCACAGTCGGAAGGAGCCACGCACAAGCAGTTCGCACGCTTCTGGATCCATACGGAACACCTGATGGTGGACGGGCAGACCATGTCGAAGTCGCTCGGCAACTTCTACACGCTGCGCGATCTCTTCGACAAGGGTTTCTCTCCTGAGTCGGTGCGCTATCTGCTCGCGCAAGTGCCCTACCGCAAGCAGTTGAACTTCACTCTGGAAGGACTGAAGGCTGCGGCAACCGCAATCGAAAGACTGCGCAATTACCAACTTCGGCTCAAGACATCGAAGTTCGCCGATGGGGTGAACCCAAAGGTCGACGAGCGCACCGCCGCCGCACTCAAGAGTTTCGAAGCCGCCATGGATGATGATCTGAACACCGCCGAAGCACTCGGCGCGGTGTTCGAGTATATCCGCGACACCAATACCGCGATGGACGCCGGCGAGTTCCTTGCGGGCAATGTCGTGGGTGCGATCAACCTGCTGGCCCAGTTCGACACCATCTTCGCGGTCTTGGAGCCATCGGTTGCCGATCACGCGATCTCCGACACCGAGGTCGACGCCCTGATCGCGGAACGTGCGCAGGCGAAGAAGACTCGCAACTTCAAACGAGCGGACGAGATCCGGCAGCAGTTGCTCGATCAAGGCATCGTCCTCGAAGACACCAAAGAAGGCGTTCGCTGGAAGAGGAAATAGCAGGTCATGAAGATCGAAACGCGAGCGGTCCATGTCGGCGACCGCAAGAAACCCGGCGAGTCCATTCCGGTGACCACGCCGATCTACACGGCGGCAAGCTACATCTACGAAGAGACCTCGACACTCGATCGCGTCTTCGGCCGCGAGATCGCCGGCGACAGCTACGCGCGCTACGAAAACCCCACCAATCGCGCACTCGAAGAGCTGATCACTTCTCTCGAATCGGGTTCCACGTCGCTTGCGTGCTCTTCCGGCATGATGGCGATTCAGTTCGCACTGCAGGCCGCACTGACCGACCGCCGCAAACACGTTGTCGCGGCAAGCGCGCTCTACGGCGCAACCATCCGCATGCTGCAAAGCGTGTTTGAACCGATGGGCGTGGAGACAACGTTTGTCGACATCTGCGATCTCGGCAAAGTGCGCACTGCCATTGAGGAGAACAAGCCAGGCTGCGTATTGATGGAGACCATCTCGAATCCGCTGTTGCGCGTCGGCGAGATCGACAGGATCGCGGAGATGGCTCGCAGCGCCGGTGCGGCTCTGGTTGTCGATAACACGTTTGCGACGCCGCTCATGGTGCGTCCGCTCGAACTCGGCGCACACATGGTGTGCCACAGCGTAACGAAGTATCTGGCCGGCCATGGCGATGTCCTTGGCGGTTCGATCACCTGTGATCGCGACCATGGCGACATGGTGCGCCAGTTGGGTCGCACGGCCGGCCCGCTGCTTGGTCCGTTTGAGAGCTATCTCACCATGCGCGGCATCAAGACGTTTCCGCTGCGCTTCGAGCGCCAGTGCGCGAACGCCGTGCGCGTCG
>JAEUQE010000340.1 GCA_016789785.1 Bryobacterales bacterium | reverse complement strand
CGGAGTTGGAGGAGTTGCGTCGCCGCGTGACCAGCCTTCTGGAACTGCCGGGCGACCGGGTGCGCTACTATCCGGTCTGCCCAAGGTGCCTTGCCAAGGCGAAGGAGCAGGGCGGCCCACCCCTGTACACGGAACCCCTCGCGTATTTCGCATGATCTGGGCCTCCGGATGTGTACTGTGCAGTTTTCTCGCCACCCCTCCCCGCTAAGGGATTGACAGGATGGCACTTGTTCGGGTAGGGTTTGAGTAGACCGCTGGAACCCGTATCCTGAATCATGACCCTGGTTTGGGAATAAAAGAGAGTCTGTTGTTTGAGTAGACCGCTGGAACCCGTATCCTGAATCTCCGTGCTGACGACTATGCCAGCCGCGTGCGCTGGCGCGTTTGAGTAGACCGCTGGAACCCGTATCCTGAATCTTGATTTCTTCCGCCTGGCCCTGAACCGTACGGGCATGGTTTGAGTAGACCGCTGGAACCCGTATCCTGAATCCCGTATTTTTGACTTTGCAGAGACCTGTGTTTTTGTTGTTTGAGTAGACCGCTGGAACCCGTATCCTGAATCGCGTTTGAGTAGACCGCTGGAACGACAGCACGGAACCCAAACGGTCAGTATTAGACCCCTTAAGCTTACGCAACAGGTAGACCTGGAATGACCGGAACTCGTCATGCTCGACCTGTAGCCGGCTGATCCCAGCGTGGCGGCGTCTCGCGCAGTCCGAATTCCACCCGCCCGCGCAAGTCAACCCTTCGTCCGCTTGCGCATTGTGCCCCATGGCCCCCTGCCCGCAGGGCTCTCAGGTCGCCCGACCACCTCCCCGTTCCGTCGCAGACATTTTCCCGAGTGTTCCCATTCCAATCCGCACCAAAACGGAGTAAGATCATGCTTACTCGCAACGCTGTAATCGAAGTGCGGGCCACAAGGTTTCCAGCCTCGCGGCCCGGTTGGCAATCTCTTCCGCAGCGGAGGTCCGCATGGCTTGGGTGAAGTCTTGGTGGGAGCGCTGGAAATTCGGTTGGTGGGGCGACATCACAACCTACACCTTGAGTGAGGTGCGTTATCACGCCCGGCAGGACGCGGAGTTGTCTTCTCCCGTACCTGGCTGGGATGACGAAACATGTCCCTGGTTCGTCGCCGGGATGAAGGAACACTTCGATGGGATCGTCCGGGGAATCCTCGGACAGTTCCAGAAAGAAGACGCCGCACACCAGCTCCGCATCGTGCAGCTCAAAAAGGAGTCCGAGGCGGCGGACCAGTCACTGGCGCGCGCCCAGGGCGAATACGAAATGGCCTGTAAGTACTTCAAGGAGAAAAACCCCGAAATCCCACCCGATACGGTGAAGAACCGCGTTTTGTCCTATTGGCTGATCACGGCGTTCTTCCTGGTCCTGGAATTTCCCATGAACTTCTCGGCCTTCAAGCTGTTCGGGGAAAACGCCGGCTGGCTCACCGGCGCAACCGCGCTCGCCATCGGTGGCTCCTTGCTCGTGTTGGCGCACTACCTCGGCGTCGCCTGGCGCAAAGGTCCGTCGAAAGACCGCGGCGCCTTGTTGGATGTCATCCTGCTCGTATCGCTGGCCTTCCTGGCCATTCTTTCCGTCGCGGAACTGCGGACCGCCTATCTTAGCCACAACCCCGAATTGAAGCTCCCCTCGTCGGCGCTTCTGATGCGGGCATTCGCCATCTTCAATCTGATGATCTTCGGCTGCGCGGCATTCCTGTCCCGGCACCGTCACATGACCGGGATTGAGCATGTCGAATCCGCCGGCCGGGTCCTTCGCGCGGCGCGAAGCCGGAAGGAACGGCTCGACAAGGAACTGGCACTCGCCGAGCGTGCCCGCGAAACCCTCCGCGTCACCCGCGAGACGGAAGCCCACCAGGTCACCGATCAACACTTGGAGTTGTTCAAGCTCTACCATATGTACAATCGCCGGGCTCGCCAGGATGCCGGAGAGGAGCGCGGGATCCTTCGGCCCAAATACTTCGACGCCATCAATACCAGCCCCCTCGTCTCTCTTCCGAAGCACTTCACACAACGGATCGGCGGTCAGGCCGCGGCGGACTCGGCGGCCCAGGGGGCTGCCGTTGGACCAGCCGAACTGCCGGATGATCCGTCTCCCGATCCGGACACGGCAAATACCCGCCCTCCTGCTTCTCCGGGTCTCCATGCCGAAGCGGTTCCCACCAGCGCCGCATCCTCCGCTGCGCCCGCCGGCTCCACAGTCCCGGCCCGAACACCCGTCGCGCAACCCTCGGAGGACCTCGTGCTGGCGGCAGCCGCCAGGGAGAGGGATCGCACATGAGGGCTACAACCGTCCTTCCGCTCCTGGGAGTTGTGCTGCTTTGCAGTTGCGGCAGCCGGGTCGCCCGGGAGATGGGCGAAATGGTTTCGGGCAAGCCGCCCTCCGCCGTTTTCCTGCTCGTGGACGTCTCCATCAGCACTGCGTCAACCCGCGTCCAGGAGCAAGCCAGGAAGGACTTTGCGACCATCCTGGACGTTTGGAGTAAGCGTGGCGGGCAACTGCGCGGTGATGTCATTGGCGCCGATGTCCTGAACCGGGCTACGGTGCCGCTGCGGGTCGCCGTCCCGGCCTTCAACGCGGTGACTTCCGATTCGGATTATCACGAGAAGAAAGTCCTTCGGCCCGCGCTCGCTCAGGCCAACGAGCAGTTCGGACAGCTTCTGGCCACCAAGCCCGCCACGAAGACCGAGATTCTCAACGCCCTCTCCGTTGCCGCCAAGGTTTTCAATGGAGAGGAATGGCGCGAGGCGCACCGCAAGGCCCTGGTCATCTTTAGCGATATGGTGGAGGAGTCAGACCTGTACGATTTCAAGACGGACCGCCTCGACGATCGGCGGATCGCGGCAATTATAGAGGCCGAACGGGTGGCGGGCCGGCTTCCAGCTCTCCAGGGGGTGCGGGTTTGGAAGGCCGGGTCGGCCGCCGGGGCGATCCCCGAGGAGAAGCTGCGCCAGATTGAGAAGTTCTGGCTTCAGTACTTCCAGGCTGCGGGCGCCGTCTTCCCCAAGGAGCGGTACGCCGCGGCGGTTCTCGATTTTGCCTTGCAGTGGTAGGAGGCGTCACCGGTGTACTGTGCAGTTTTGCAGGGAGCGGGGGTCGGAAAACTGTTGACAACAGGGCACTTGTTCGGGTAGGGTTTCAGTAGACCGCTGGAATGACAGCACGGAAACATTGATCTTATCTGCGGTATACTCACCATGAATGAACAGTTTCAGTAGACCGCTGGAATGACAGCACGGAAACAAATAGTGATGCCTGATTGCTGCTCTCAACAAACAGTTTCAGTAGACCGCTGGAATGACAGCACGGAAACTCAGAGTGCTGATTTTGGTTTCTTTGAGTGCTTCTGTTTCAGTAGACCGCTGGAATGACAGCACGGAAACTAGCACATGTCGAGCAGTGTTGCTTGGCAGTTTCAGTAGACCGCTGGAATGACAGCACGGAAACGGACTCTCGCTAACCAAGCACATTGGTGCATTCAGCGACTGCAACCGCCGCAACCGCTGACCCTCAATGGCATAGTTTCGTTGGATTGGAGAACCGGAAGGCCTGGTCTACCGAACGGCTTACAGAATCAGCGGGATACCTTGAATTCGAACGGTGTCATCCTCTCGCGCTACCAGCCCCGGTAGCGGAAACGCTCAGCGGGTTCCCGCCGCGCTTGCCCCATCCCCCACGAAGTCTCCGCACCCACGCCCGTGTAAAACGCCAAACCACCCAATAAGTGAAGCCACAAACGCTCCGAAGGCCCCAGCGCGGGATCGATCAGGAACTCGCAAGTTCCCACAAAACCCACTCGCTTGCCTCCATCTCTGCCAAAATCGAGCGAGCGTGTCTGCAACTCATACTGCCCAACGGCCAGGCACTCCGTCAGCAGGGCTCGCCAATCGGGAGGGCGTGGGAAGTCCGGGCTGACCAGTGAAGCTCGCTCGGAAATGCTTGCGAAGACCTGCTCGGGAACTGGGATCGGATTGCACCGTGCCCATCGGGATTCGGAATTCCGCTTCATCGTGGCTGGCGACAGGAACCCCAGAACAATCCGGTTTGGCTCGGCGGCGTGGTCGTGCACCGCAGCCTCCAGCAACTGCCCCATGTCCAGGGATCCGCCCCACGATTCACCCGAACCCGCCTGTGTCTCCCAGCCGGCGATCCGGAACTGCGCTCCGGCACAGTTCCAGTCGCGCACTTTTTCCGTGACAGCCGACAGAGCAGCCACCGCAACCGCCCCAATCCCTGTCAGCCGGAACCAATACGGAGCGCCCGGTCTCGCCCACGCCAGGCCGCGCTCCACGTCAAAGGGGCCCGAAATCTGGGAGACGGTGTAGTGGCGGCGGTCCGGGCCGCCACCGTGGAGCAGGGATGCCCCAGCCGAATCCAGAAGACGCAGTTGCCGGAACAACTCACCCTGCATCGCTTTGCCATGCGTGAGTGGAATCGACACCACGCCGTCCGCTTCCAACCGCCCCACTGCGCTTCGGAAGAACATGCACGGTTTCGCCTCAACGGGGGCGTCCTCCGTCGCCGGGCTTCTCCTTCCGGCGATACGCCCTCTTCGCTGCGTCATACTCGTACGCGCCAAAGTCCGGCAGAGGATCCTTCGGCAACTGATCCAGCCCGTCGATGAGTTGTGACGCTGGCGGAAGCGGACGCCGGCTCTCCACCAGTGGCTTGTTGTCCCACTCGAACGGCGCCGGCCTCCACCGTCCCCTCTGCGGCGTCCCTGTGGGGTCGTCAAGCCAACCTCGATCGTATCCAACGTGCTTATACTCGTTGTAGTGCTGCTGGGTTGGCTTGGGTTTGGAGTCTTCGTGCAGATCGAAGCTGTCGAACGCCAGGTACCGGGTTGCGTTCTGCCAGTCCTGCCAGGACGTGCCTGCCGGGGAAGTCTTCGGATCGGTCGATGCGAGATCTCCGCACCTCAGAAGGGCACGCAGTTCCTTCAGCCGCGCGCGCTCCGCGGCATCCCCCGCCTCCTGATCCAAGAGCTTCCAAAGATCTTCCTTGGCATCCTCCTTCGCATCCTCGATCCCGAGCGCCCATTTCGCGAACGCCGCTTTGAAGCCACGGGTCTCCTTGTCGTCGGCCTCCTTCCCTCCCGTGGTGAGCAGGAGACTCCCGTCGTCCGCCCGCCCAAAGAACGTGCCATAGCGCTCGGCATGGGTAGTCAGGGTCAACTTACTACTGAGAGCCATGCTGCCGAAACCGAGCGGTTTCGCCATCCCAATCCGGTGAGCGTGCTTCGGGGGTAGATCGAGTGCGGTCAGAAGAGCACCCAGTTCCACGGCATCCAGATTCTCGAACCGGATTCTCGATTCGAGTTCCACGCCGCGCGGCGCAGGGGAGAACGATGTGGCCACCTTTACTTGCTCTTTTTTCCGAGAGTCGGACCCTGGTATCTGGAAAGGTGCATCGTCACCCCGATGCAGGTAACCCTTCCATCCCCTGACCACCGCCTTCTCCGGATGAACCGTGGCCGGCCCTTCGGCCCATTGGCCATCCCAATGAATCGCCGCCTCAATTTCCTCCGATTCCTGGACCAGATAGTGAGGATAGTAAGTGGGTTTCGGTGTGCCGAGCACGGCGCGGATCGCCTCTTGATTCGGGTCAGGCGCCACCGCGCTGATTGCGTCCTCAAAGAACACCCGGGTGGCCCGGCCTTTCCGGCTCGCCGTTGTCGTCCGCCCGAATACGGCCTGTGCCAGGTCCCATCGGGAATCGTCAGTACGGCGCGCACAGGGGTTGGCCATCCCCATCAGCTTCTCGTAGGGAATCCGGAAGTGTCCCGTGTGGCCGATGGTGACGTGACTCTCGCCATCAAAATCCTTCCATTCCACATAGAAGCAAGGCTCTTTTTGAGACTTTTCCGTATACGCGATCTTGGCGTTGGAGCGATGATCACGGTCGAAACAGTAAGCCTCCACGTCCTGCGGACTCATGACTACCATTGATGCGGGATCCGTTACAGGTCCCCGGATGATCCACTGGAGAAACTTGCGAGGTATTTCTCCGGAGCGAACCAGGTAGCCCTCTTTGTACCCTTTGACTGGCTGTATGCTCAGCTTCTTGACAATTCCGAACTCGAAGTACTTCCCGCTGTGCGGATAAGAGTCGAGTGTGAGAGCTTTAGGTTCTTCAAACCAGACACGAACAGGCTTCCAATCTCCGTCCGGGAAGAGGTCTATCGCTGCATGGCTTAACGCGCTTGCCGCGCGGTACCACTGCGCTCCGCTCCTGTCTTTGGATGCGGGCGTGATCGTCCACTTTCCATTCTTCACGCTGAGATACCCGGCTTTGGCAATCGGGCAAACGGGATCCGCGTGAGTTCCCCTCCCCTTGGAAAGGTACTTCTTGTACGCAACCGCGTTGGGATCGAACGAGGTGTTCCGCTTGCCGTTCGAATATGGCTGATCGTCGGACGCA
Source organism: Bryobacterales bacterium (assembly GCA_016789785.1). The sequence goes on along the minus strand of JAEUQE010000340.1, from coordinate 596 downwards.
ACCGCTCGATAGAAAAGCTGGTGCTCCGCGTTGATCGGATCCAGGGGCGACGCCCCCAGAATCTCCACCAACGTCCGGATCATTCCACGAAGCGAACTGCCCGGAATCGCATACCGGTTCGAAACCTGAAACGCTCCTGGCCGGGGAGAGGCCTTTTCCTCGCGCCGTTGCGCTTCATCCTGCTTGAACTGGGCCAGCGTCCTCATGCCGCGCACATAGAATCGCGTCAGGGATCGCAGTTTCACGTCAATGTGGCCCGAAAACCGCTTCTGCCCATCCTCCGCAACGGTCTGGTCCATGGGTGGCTCGTGATACCATCGCGGTTCTTTGGGCAAGGGAACGAAGTTGTACGGCGCACGGCCTGCACGCTCCGGGCGCGTGATCCGCACGGAATGGCGCAGTGGCTCATTCTCCCCTGTCGCCCCGGGAGTCTCTGCCTTGCTCTTTTGCTCAATTCCTGGCGAAGACGGATCGGCTCCCTTCGATCGGGGCAATCCGGACTTGTCCAGGGATTGAAGCTGGCTTCGCCAGTCTCGGCTCATGTCTCCTACCTCTTCCCTTCCAGCGGACGCAGCATCGCGTCCACCACCACGGCC
>JAEUQE010000033.1:26457-50859 GCA_016789785.1 Bryobacterales bacterium | reverse complement strand
GGCATCGAGGCTAGCCTTTGTCAGGGGGTGGGGATTTTTCGTCCGGCACTATGGGGATTTTCTCACCGGCGCTGACAGGTTGGGGCTACGGCTAACAGGTCGCCGCCATAGGGGAATACCACGCGTGTCAGTTCACCGGAGTTGTTGCCATACACGAACGAGGTTGTCAGCCCCAGCCCGCTCATCGTCGCGCTGTTCACATCTGGGTATCCCCATACCCAGTTGCACCGAATGGCGAGGACAGCGCTATCGGCGCCGAATAACTGAAGATATACCCTTCTGGCCCGCGTCCTGCTCCGCCCCGCTCGACACCGCCCCCATCACCCAGAACTCCCGCCAGTGAAATACAGCCGGTTGGTGTTCGACTCGTAGGAAACATAGTTGCTGTCGCGCGAGGTCCACACCCCGCCGGAGTTCTGATCCAGCCGGTATTCCGCCCCTTGTCGCGTCGGTGAAGACGTAGTGGTGGATGTTCCAGTAGTTCGCCCAGAACGGAGTAATCGACCCGGCCATCAGTTTCCACCCGAATCCATATCCGACATCCTGGCCGAGTTTCCACTGCGCCGCCAAGTCCTTCCGCCATAACATCGATGGATCCCGGCGGCGGTGTCGTCACTGAGATCGTTGCCGTTCCGCTGTAGTTGTTGTGATAGTCGATCGCCCAAATCGTGTAGGTGTAGCTCGTGGAAGCCGAATCGCTCGCGTCCGTGAACGACGAAGACTGGCTCTGCAACAGGAAATCTCCATCCCGGGTCACCTGGTAGTAATACGATGCAGATGCGAGCGACCGACGCCGTGGGACGGGTGACATTGATCCCAGGAGTTCCTCTCAGCTTCACTGTCAACAACCCCACCAATCTCGCGCCGCGAGGTGTCATGACCACGGCGGCGAACCTTGAGCGAGTGAGTGGAGTAATTCGGGTGTCGGGCCATGGATGAGACCCGGATGGCCGCGTGGCAAGTATTCAGATACTCATCAACGGTTTGACGCGGGGCAGTGGCGAGATACGGTCTGCCTCGTCCGGAAGCCTGTGCGGCACTGGAGGGAGTAACTGCTTGCCCGAACATCGGGTTCGAGGGGGACTTCGACACCCGCCTATTCCAGAACGGGCTGTACACGTTGGGTGTGCGGATCATTGACGAACGGAGTGGAATGGTCACGGTGCCGGGAGTGACGGCGACTGGAGTCAACATCGTAACGAGCAACTAACGGAGAATGCCCGGTTTACGCGCTACTTACGCAGGGTCTGACGATCCACCTTGCTCGCAGCCCGCCGCACGGTTCGCAGTGCCTGTAACGCTTCGGTACTGTGCGACAGCGAAGCAGGGTTGCGCTGGTTGTAGCTCTCGCGCAGCGACGCAGCAAACTCAATCCCGATCGGACACTCCACGATCCCGGAACCTGGCGGTGTTGCCCCCGGCACTGCTGTGGGGGGCCTGCGGTACGTGTACCGCCTTCGGAGCCCGTAGGATATCCGAAGCCAACGCCGGCGCTTGCTTCCGCGTCCCACGATTGGCTACAGTCGCGATTACATGCGCTCTCGCTCGCTGTTTTGGCGATTGCAGATAGGTGGCTTTCTCGCAACCTCCGCCGCGATCCTGTGGCTCTTCGTGCTCGTCTCCGGCGACCTCAGGTTCTCGCTGCGGGTGCTTGCGATTCGCATCCCGCTGGGATTCCTGTTGACGCTGGTCCAGTGGCGCATCTACCGGCGCTGGCAGGCGGGGCAGTTCCCAGTCGCGATCCTCGCACTGCGCGCCGGCGGCGTTTCCATCGCGATTGCGGCGGTGGACAACACGGTCGCGATGGCGATTCTGCCCTTTTTCCAACTCTCCAACATTCTGCCGACTCCCGGAAGCGGCTGGGTCGCGTCGTTCCTGCTGCGCTGTCTGCTGTATCTCGCATGGAGCGCGCTCTATTTCGGCATCCGGGAGACGATCTATGCGAGCGAAAACGAACTGCGCATCGCACTTCTGGAAGCCGCCACGCGGCAGGCGGAACTGAATCTGCTGCGTGCGCAAGTGAATACGCATTTCCTGTTCAACGCGCTCAATGCGATCCTTGCCGAAGTGGACGATCATCCACGGAATGCGAAGAGCCTCACGCTGGCGCTGACGCGCTATCTGCACTTCTCCCTTCGCCAGAGCGCAGAGAAAGTGCCGTTCGGCGAGGAACTGGATGCCATGGAGAGTTATCTCGCCGTGCAGAAGATCCGGTTCGGAGATAACCTTGAGTATTCCATTAACGTGCCAGCAGACGCGCGGGAGGCGCGGATTCTACCTGCCGCCTTGCAGCCATTGGTGGAGAACGCGGTGAAGTATGGCATGGACACGAGTCCCACGCCGCTAATCATTCGTGTGGAAGCGCTGGTGCGTGATGGACTGTTCGGGTTGACCGTCGCCAACACCGGCCACTGGGTGGAGGCAGGTGGTGTGAACTCGCACGGCATTGGGCTATCGAGTTTGCGGCGCCGCCTGCAGTTGCTCTATGGGGATCGCGCATCGCTCCAACACCGCGGCACATCGCAGGAGGTGCAGGTGGAAGTGAGGATTCCCGTATGAACCTTCGGGCACTGCTGGTCGACGACGAACCTCTGGCGCGGAAGCGGCTGCGCGCGCTGTTGGAGCCGCACGCGGGAATCGAGATTGCCGGCGAAGCTGGAACAGTGGATGAGGCGGCGGAACTGGCGCGGCATTCGCCGGTGGACGTCATCTTTCTCGATATTCAGATGCCGCGCAAGAATGGCTTTGCACTCCTGCCCTTGCTGACGTCGCCGTTGCCGCACATCATCTTCGTCACGGCTTATCACGAATACGCGTTGCGGGCCTTCGAGGTCAATGCCGCCGATTACCTACTGAAGCCGGTGGAAGCGGACCGCCTCGCCATCGCCGTTGCACGCATTCATGGGAAGCCCCAGCCGTTGCCAGGATTCGAGAGTTCCGATTCGGTGCTGCTCACCGACGGCAAACGCATGCAACTGACCCCGCTCTCGACCATCACGGCCATTGAGGCGGAAGGCAACTATTCGCGCGTCCATCTGAGCGGGGATGACGCGATGTTGGTGCTGCGAAGCATCGGCTCATGGTCGGAGGCACTGCCGCAGCCACCGTTTCTGCGGGCGGACCGTTCGTTGCTGATCCACATGGGCCATTTCGCAAGGCTCACGACACAGTCGAGGAATGAATCGGTGTTGGCGCTCAAGGGACTGCGGCGGGAGTTTGTGCTCGGCCGCGCCGCGACGTCTCGCTTGCGATCCGCAATGCGCGGCTGATCCGTTGCCCGCCTCGTCATCCGGCAGACCCAGTTCATCCGATTTTACTTGGCGTTGCTGCGGGGCTCGCGTAGTGTCGGAAACATGAGGCTCCAGTGCGCACTGATATTCTTGTGTCTCGCGGCGGGTGCGAGATCCGCCGAAGCGGCGAAGATCTTCACCTTCAGTTTCTCTTCACCGTCGTTCCAGACCACAAGCTTCTCCATCACCACACCTTCATTCGTCACCACGGGACTGGTGCCGATCCAGCCCTTCACGATTGCCAAGAGCAATGGGACATGGAGTTTCACACGGGCCTATGTGTCGTCGCTGTGCTTCGTTTTCGCGACCGCCAACGGAAGCGTGGGATTCTCGGGCAGTCCGGCGTTCTGCACCACGGCGGCGGGGTTGGCAAGCAGCGGATCGATCGTGACGAATTTTTTCACGGGTGGCTTCCCGACGCAGACCGTAAACGGAACGTTCACCGGTAACATCGCCATCAACACCTGGAACTCCCGGCTGACCGCGTCGCAGGCCAGTGTACCGGTGACCGTCTCGATTTCCGATACCGTGGATGTTCCCGAGCCTGGGACGTGGTTGCTCGCAATGGTGGGACTGGCGGGAATCACCGGCATCGGGCGCGTGCGCCGGCGGTTGCGTCGGCGGCTTACGCCTGGCCGCGAATGAATTCGAAAAAATCTGGAAACGTGGCAGAAATCATCGTTCTCCTGCGCCAGTGTGAGCAGAGGAGAAACGAAACAACATGTACACGGTTCCAAGAGGAGAGTCGATTGCGATGCCGCAGGATTACGCCACCACGTGCTGGCTGACCTGCTACCAGATGATGTTCAAGTGGCGAGGCATCAACCCGAACGCCGACGGTATCAAGAAGGCGCTGGAAGGGGCGGGCATCGCGATGTTCAACGTCGAAGGTAACGGCGCCTGCGAGACTGGCTTGAAGGCGAAGCAGTATCCGCAGGCACACGGATCGATTGGTTTGCGCGCGCTCAAGGGCGGCCCGCTGGACATGACGGAACTGGAGTATCTGCTGGAGAAGTCGGGGCCAATCTGGTGCACGATGCGGTATGGCGGCTACAACCACAATGTCGTGATCATTGGCGCGGGCGAGGATCGTGTGCGTTGGATCGACCCGTATTGGGAACAGGGATCGCCGAAAGCGCCTACCATCAAGAGCAACACGCTGAAGGCGTTTAACAACGAGTTGAAGCGCTTTGATGGATGGAAAGGGTCGAACGCCTGCTGGCCGTGGTGAGGGGTTGGCGGTGCCGAGCGGCACAACGTTCTTGTTGTACAGGAAATTCGTTGTAAGCTGGGGGGGCAAGGACTCGGGTTGAGCTGAGTGACTCGTCCAGGTCGCGCCCGCCAGTTCTGCCGCATACTAACGGGGTCTCGCAGCCGTTCGTGCAGATCGCGTTGCCGATCATGCTCACGATCCTGCTCGCGGCTAGGGCCCAGAACCGCCGGGTCGATGAGCTCGCGCGGCGGGTGGACGGACTCGGTAAGCTCATGGTGATCGAGGAGAGAACGTCGCGACTGCGTCCCTCGAATCTATAAGAATCCACACACCTTCCGACCCTCCCCGCAAATTTTGGGCCAAAACCTCATCCCCCCGTTTGACGCCTCGTTTCGACTCTGTTACCCTAGTCAGGGTAGGGCGATTTGTCATCTGGCTTTGCGCGTGCACCTTTTTTCCTGCGTTCCTAAGCTGAGCCCGGTTCAGGCTCATCGGTTGCTGGAAACGGTCCCTGGGGATCGTCTGTGTCTAAAAACCCTCAGAACCGTGCCGCCATACGTGTGTCTTCTCCAAAACATTCCCGCTCGTTTCTGTTTCCGCCCGCTTTCGCTCACCCTGTCCGGCGCCCTGATTTCGTTACGCACGCACTACCCGCACACGTTGCGCGAATTTCGCACGCAAAGCCCTAGATCGCCATTTCCGCAGTTTCCTACCGCGCTCCTATGTGTCTCGCCAGACCCTTCCGGACTACGGTCCGCCTGGGCAACGGGACCGAATGAACCAGAGTCGCGGAACCAGATTGTGAACTGATTTCCAGGTTTCACTGACCGTTGCCTTTTCGGCCTTGAGGAGTGGATAAATGCTTAACCCTTACAACGGCGGTACACGCGACCGCGTTGATTTCTCGAAGATCCAGACCGCTATCCCCATCCCCAACCTCATTGAGGTCCAGAAGAAGTCGTATGAGAAGTTTCTCCAAATGGATCTTCTGCCTCCGGAGCGGGATGACGCAGGATTACAGAGCGTTTTCACCTCCGTCTTTCCGATCACCGATTTTCGCGGACTGAGCCAGCTCGAGTTCGTCGATTACGCCATCGGCAACTGGGAGTGCAAGTGCGGCAACCTGAAAGGGCTGCATCACCTCCGGTCCACCTGCCGCCAGTGCGGCGCAACCATCCAGACCGACCCCTTCCACCCGGGCGACGTCCTCTGCTCACACTGCGGCACTTTCAACAAGAACATCGTCACCTTCTGCAACCGCTGCGGCGACCCGGTCGGACTGCAGCTCAAATACGATCAGGCCGAGTGCGAAGAGCGAGGCATGACCTACGCCGCCCCGCTCAAAGTCACCATCCGGCTCACCGTCTACGACAAGGACCCCGAGACCGGAACCAAGAGCGTCCGCGACGTCAAGGAACAGGAAGTCTTCTTCGGCGAAATCCCGCTGATGAGCGCCAACGGCACCTTCATCATCAATGGCACCGAGCGCGTGATCGTCAGCCAGTTGCACCGCTCTCCCGGCGTGTTCTTCGAGCGCCAGGCCTCGCAGGGCTACTACCTGGGCAAGATCATCCCCTACCGCGGAAGCTGGGTCGAGTTTGAGTACGACAACAAGAACCTGATGTACGTCCGCATCGACCGGAAACGCAAGTTTTACGGCACGGTGTTTCTGCGCGCTCTCGGCATGAAGACCGACGAGCAGATCCTCAAGACTTTCTACAAGGACACGCTGTCCACCATCTCCATCAAGGACAGCAAGATCTTCTGGCAGCTCTCCACCGGCATGATCGGCGTGAAGCTTTCGCACGCCATCAACAAAGCCGGGCAGACCGTGGTGCCGCAAGGCAAGAAGATCACCAAACGCGTCTATGAGGAACTGGTCAAGTCGAAGGTGGAGGCTGCCGAGGTCGCCCCTAACGATCTGGAAGGCGCTTTCATCGCCGCCGATGTGGTCGACATGTCCACCGGCGAAATCCTCATTGAGGCCAACCACGAACTCACCGCCTCGGCCATCACCAAGCTGATGGACAACGGCATTGAGAGCTTCGAGATCTTCTTCCCCGAGCGCGACGAGTGCGGCAATGTGGTCTCCATGACCCTCCGCAAGGATTCCTGCAAGAGCCAGAACGAAGCGCTGCTCGAGATTTACCGCAAGCTGCGCCCCGGCGATCCGCCCACGCTCGACACCGCGACGCAGCTCTTCCAGGGCATGTTCTTCGACCCACGCAAGTACGATTTCTCGCGCGTGGGCCGCATGAAGTTCAACATCAAGTTGTTCGATCGTGCCGACGCCACGTCGCTTGATCAGCGCACGCTCAGCTCGGACGATTTCATCGCCACCATCCGCTATCTGCTCAAGCTGCGCAAGGGCGTTGGCGCCGTGGATGACATTGATCACTTGGGCAACCGCCGCGTGCGCGCGGTCGGCGAACTGCTCGAGAATCAGTTCCGCATCGGCCTCGTGCGCATGGAGCGCGCGATCAAGGAGAAGATGTCGGTCTACCAGGAAATGTCGACTGCGATGCCGCACGACCTGGTGAACGCCAAGCCCGTCATGGCCGCCATCCGCGAGTTCTTCGGATCCAGCCAGCTCTCGCAGTTCATGGATCAGACCAACCCGCTTTCCGAGATCACCCATAAACGCCGTCTCTCGGCGCTTGGACCAGGTGGTCTTTCGCGTGAACGCGCGGGCTTCGAAGTCCGCGACGTGCACCCGACGCACTATGGACGCATCTGCCCCATTGAAACGCCGGAAGGTCCGAACATCGGTCTGATTTCTTCGCTTTCGTGCTTTGCCCGCATCAACGACTACGGCTTCATTGAAAGCCCGTACCGCCGCGTGGTGGGTGGCAAGCTGGTGGACGAAGTGCGCGTTCTCAATCCCGGTGACACCAACACCAAGGTCGGCCAGGTGTTGAGCCGCACCGAAATGGACAAGATCAACGCCAACCTCAAGGCCGAGAAGATTGCCGCCGAGTACGAAGCGCACTGCGACTATCTCTCGGCGTGGGAAGAAGACAAGTACATCATCGCCCAGGCCAACGTCGAGATCGACGCGGAAGGCTCCATTGTCAACGAACTCGTCAACGCGCGCCAGGCCGGCAACTTCGTGCTGAAGCATCGCGACGAGATTGAGTACATGGACGTCAGTCCGAAGCAGCTCGTCTCGGTCGCCGCCAGCCTCATTCCCTTCCTTGAGAACGACGACGCAAACCGCGCGCTCATGGGTTCGAACATGCAACGCCAGGCCGTGCCGTTGCTCCGCGCCGAAGCTCCCTTCGTCGGAACCGGCATGGAGTGGGTGACCGCGCGCGACTCGGGCGCCGTGCAGATCTGCCGCCGCTCCGGCGTGGTCGATTCGGTCGACTCCGAACGCATCATCGTGCGCGTGGAAGGCAACGTTCACGAAGGCCAGATGTCCCGCGAAGTCGGCGCGGATATCTATCAGCTCATCAAGTTCAAGCGCTCCAACCAGAACACCTGTATCAACCAGAAGCCGGTGGTCGCGGTGGGACAGCGCGTGCGCAAGGGCCAGGTTCTTGCCGACGGACCTTGCACCGAAAAGGGCGAACTCGCTCTTGGCCGTAACGTGCTGGTCGCCTTCATGCCATGGCGCGGCTATAACTTCGAAGACGCCATCGTGGTCAGCGAAAAGCTGGTGAAGGAAGACTATTACACTTCGGTCCACATCGAAGAGTTCGAAATCGAGGCGCGCGATACCAAACTCGGCCCGGAGGAAATCACTCGCGATATTCCGAACATCGCCGAGAGCTTCCTCCGCAATCTCGATGAGAGCGGCATCATCCACATCGGCGCCAGCGTGAAGCCTGGCGACATCCTCGTCGGCAAAGTGACTCCGAAGGGCGAAACGCAGTTGACCCCGGAAGAGAAGCTGCTGCGCGCGATCTTCGGCGAAAAGGCCGGTGACGTGAAAGACGCCTCGCTCTACTGCCCGCCCGGAATTGAAGGCGTGGTGGTGGATGCCCGTGTGTTCTCGCGCAAGGGCGCCGAACTCGACGAGCGTTCCAAGCAGATCCTGGAAGATAAGATCGCCGGTCTGCATCGCAACCTCGACGATGAAAAGCGCATTCTTGGTGACGAGCGCGCCAAGCGGCTCGGCACACTGCTCGACGGCAAGGAGATCATCGCCGATCTCCACGACGAAAAGACCAACAAGAAGCTCATCAGCAAGGGCACCATTCTTACTCGCGACATCATTGAGAAGATGCGCGCCCGCGACTTGAAGCGGCTCCGCTTCAAGGACAAGGATGTGCGTCTGAATGAATCGATCGATGAAATCGAGGAGATGACCTCGCGGCAGATTGCCGTCCTTGAAAAGATCACCGAAGAGAAGACCGCCAAGCTCAAGAAGGGCGATGAACTTCCTCCGGGCGTGATCAAACTCGTAAAGGTCTACATCGCCATGAAGCGCAAGCTTTCCGTTGGCGATAAGATGGCCGGACGCCACGGCAACAAGGGCGTCATCGCGCGCATCGTTCCCGAAGAGGATATGCCGTATCTGCCTGACGGTACGCCCGTCGAGATCGTGCTGAATCCCCTCGGCGTGCCTTCCCGTATGAACGTCGGCCAGATTCTGGAGACGCACTTGGGCTGGGCCGCCCGCGCACTCGGCTTCCATTTCGCGACCCCGGTGTTTGACGGTGCAACCGAACGCGATATCAAAGACATGCTCACCCGCGCCTCGCTGCCCACGTCGGGCAAGGTGCAGTTGCAGGACGGCATGACCGGCATCCCGTTTGAACAGCCCGTCACCGTCGGCTACATCTACATGCTGAAGTTGTCGCACCTGGTGGACGACAAGATCCATGCGCGCTCCATCGGACCATACTCCCTCATCACCCAGCAGCCGCTGGGCGGCAAGGCGCAGTTTGGTGGCCAGCGCTTCGGAGAAATGGAAGTGTGGGCGCTTGAAGCATACGGCGCCGCCTACGTTCTCCAGGAACTGCTCACCGCCAAGTCCGACGACGTCTACGGACGCGCCAAGATTTACGAAGCCATTGTGAAAGGCGAGGCGGCAGCCGAGCCCGGCGTCCCCGAAAGCTTCAACGTGCTCATTCGCGAGTTGCAGTCACTCTGCCTCGACGTCGAGCTGATGAAGAAGCCGCAGGAGATTCCCGACACGGCCATGGCCGCGGATTAAACCGGACGGAATGCGTACCCGTCCCTGAGAAATTCATAGGAGGCAAACATGTACCGGTCATCCCCATATGATCGCGCCAATCTGATTGCGGATTTCGATTCGCTGCGCATCTCTCTCGCCTCGCCGGAAAAGATCCGGAGTTGGTCGCACGGTGAAGTTACCAAACCCGAAACGATCAACTATCGAACGTTCAAGCCCGAACGCGACGGTTTGTTCTGCGCCCGTATTTTCGGCCCTGTCGCCGACTGGGAGTGCTTGTGCGGGAAGTACAAGCGCATGAAGCACCGCGGCGTGATTTGCGACAAGTGCGGTGTGGAAGTGACGTTGAGCCGTGTGCGCCGCGAGCGCCTCGGCCACATCGAACTTGCCAGCCCCTGCTCGCACGTGTGGTTCTTCAAGGGCCTGCCATCGCGCATCGGCTACCTGCTCGACATCACCTTGCGCGAACTCGAGCGCGTGCTCTACTTCGAAGCCTTCGTCATTGTCGATCCCGGCGAAGTGCCCAGCCTGTCGCGCGGCGAAGTCATTTCCGATGAACGCAAGCGCCAGCTCGAACAGGAGTTCCCCGGTAAGTTCATCGCCATGATGGGCGCCGAGGGGATCAAGGAACTGCTGAAGAAGATCGATGTGGAGACCCTCAGCATCGAGATTCGCGAACGCATGAAGACCGAGGTCTCCGCGCAGAAGAAGCTCAAGTTCGCCAAGCGGCTGCGCGTTGTGGAGAGCTTCCGCAAGTCGGGCAACAAGCCGGAGTGGATGATCCTGGACGTGATCCCCGTGATCCCGCCGGAGCTTCGTCCGCTGGTGCCGCTCGATGGCGGACGCTTTGCCACCTCCGATCTCAACGATCTGTACCGCCGCGTGATCAACCGCAACAACCGTCTGAAGAAGCTGATGGAGTTGCACGCGCCCGACGTGATCGTCCGCAACGAAAAGCGCATGCTGCAGGAAGCCGTGGATGCGCTGTTTGACAACGGGCGCCGCGGACGCGTCCTGCGCGGGGCCAACAATCGCCCGCTCAAGTCGCTCTCCGATACGCTCAAGGGCAAGCAGGGCCGCTTCCGCCAGAACCTGCTCGGCAAGCGCGTCGATTACTCGGGCCGCTCCGTGATCGTGGTCGGGCCCGAACTGAAGCTCAATCAGTGCGGTCTGCCGAAGAAGATGGCGCTCGAGCTGTTCAAGCCCTTCATCTATCACCGCCTGGAACAGCGCGGCCATTGCACGACGATCAAACAGGCCAAGGAATTGGTGGAACAGCAGGATCCCGTGGTGTGGGACATCCTCGAGGAAGTGATTCGCGATCACCCGATCCTTCTCAACCGCGCCCCTACCCTGCACCGTCTCGGAATTCAGGCGTTTGAACCCGCGCTGGTGGAAGGCAAGGCCATCAAGCTGCACCCGCTCACTTGTACCGCCTTCAACGCCGACTTCGACGGCGACCAGATGGCGGTTCACATTCCGCTGTCACCCGAAGCGCAAATCGAAGCTTCCACGCTGATGCTGTCAGCGAACAACATCCTCTCGCCGGCGCACGGCTCGCCCATCGCGGTGCCGACGCAGGACATGGTGCTCGGCCTCTACTATCTCACCAAGGCGCGTCCTGGCGTGAAGGGTGAGGGCCGCACGTTCGCCTCCGCCGACGACGTTCTGATCGCGCTCGAAATGGGTGAAGTGGAAACGCTCACTCCCATCAAGTTGCGCTACACCGGCCGTGTGATTGATCTGACGAAGGCGTTCGATAGCCAGAACATCCTTCACACCGAACCGATCGAGTTCGTGAAGCAGTACATGGAAACCACCGTGGGACGCGTCATCCTCAACGACGTGCTTCCCGAAGACATGCCCTTCATCAACGGCCTGCTGAAGAAGAAGGGTATGTCGCAACTGGTGCAGTATTGCTATCTGAAGTTCGGTCTCGCCATCACGGTGTCCATGCTTGACCGCGTGAAGGAACTCGGCTTCCTCTACGCAACGCGCGCCGGCATCTCCATCGGCATTGACGACATGGTTGTTCCCGACGACAAGAAGGCGCTGGTTCGCGAAGCCGAAAAGGCCGTGATCGAAGTCCAGAATCAATATCAGGAAGGCGCCATCACCCACGGTGAGCGCTACAACAAGATCATCGAAATCTGGTCGAAGGTCACCGATCGCGTCTCCGACAAGATGTTCAAACAGATGGAAGAGGATGACCGCACAGGCCGTTATCTCAACCCCATCTACATCATGGCTGACTCGGGGGCCCGCGGTTCCAAACAGCAGATCCGCCAGCTCTCCGGTATGCGCGGACTGATGGCCAAGCCCTCGGGCGAAATCATCGAAACGCCGATTACCGCGAACTTCCGCGAAGGCCTGAACGTGCTGCAGTACTTCATCTCGACGCACGGCGCACGCAAGGGTCTCGCTGACACGGCTCTCAAGACCGCGGACTCCGGTTACCTCACCCGCCGTCTGGTGGACGTCGCGCAGGACGTGATCATCGGCGAGAATGACTGTGGAACGACCGAGGGAATCTTCGTTGAGCCGATCATCGAATCGGGCGAAATCATCGAACCGTTGCGCGATCGCATTGTCGGCCGCGTGGCGCTTGAGAACGTGCTCGATTACGAAGGCAATGTGCTCGTGCGGAGCAATCAGGAAATCACCGAAGAGCTCGCCAGCCTCATCCAGAACACCGGTATTGAGCGCGTGCGAATCCGTTCGGTGCTGACCTGCGAATCCCGGCGCGGTGTCTGCCAGCTTTGTTACGGGCGCAACCTCGCGACCGGCCGCATGGTGGAACGGGGCGAAGCGGTCGGCGTCATCGCCGCGCAGTCCATCGGCGAACCCGGCACGCAGCTCACCATGCGTACGTTCCACATCGGCGGCGCGGCCACCCGAGCCTCCGAGCAGTCGACGCAGGACGCCAAGAGCACCGGTATCGTGAAGTACATGGGCGTGAATGTGGTCACCAACGCCAAGGGTGAACGCATCGCCATGAACCGCAACGGTATCCTCGCCATCCTTGACGAGAAGGGCCGCGAGAAGGAGCGCTACCCGGTGGTCTACGGCGCGCGTGTCCTGGTGGAAGAGGGCTCGTCCGTCAAGGCCAACCAGTTGCTCCTCGAATGGGATCCTTATACGTTCTCCATTCTTTCGGAAGTCAGTGGCGTGGTTCACTTCAAGGACCTCGTCGATAACGTCACCGTGCAGGAACAGGTGGACGAAATCACCGGTATGTCGCAGTGGGTGGTGATTGAGGCGCTGGAAGACAAGAACCGCGTGCCGTCAATCGTGGTGCGCCCGCATCATGGCACCAAGCACGATGAGCGGCGCTACCTGATGCCGACGCATGCGCACCTCATGGTTCGCGATGGCGAGGAACTGCACGCCGCCGACGTACTGGCCAAGATTCCGCGCGCAACCACCAAGACCAAGGACATCACGGGCGGTCTGCCGCGCGTGGTCGAGTTGTTCGAAGCGCGTAAGCCGCGTGACCCGGCGTACATGGCGCCGATCAACGGCCTGGTGAAGTTCGGCGAAGTGACCAAGGGCACCCGCAAGCTGCAAATCATCGGCGACGATGGCACGTCCCACGAGTTCCCGGTGCCGCGCGGCGTCCATGTGAACGTGCAGGAAGGCGAGCGCGTGCGCGCCGGCGATCCGCTGATGGATGGCCCGCGCAATCCGCACGACATTCTGCTGATTCTCGGCGAACGCGAAGTGCAGAAGTATCTCGTCAATGAAATTCAGGAAGTCTACCGTCTGCAGGGCGTGAACATCAATGACAAGCATCTGGAGGTGATCAGCCGTCAGATGTTGCGTTGGGTAAAGATCGAGGACATCGGCGACACCGAGTTCCTGCCCGAGGAAGTGGTGGACAAGTTCAAGTTCAAGGACGAGAACGAGCGGGTGATCAATGCCGGCGGACGTCCTGCCCAGGGCAAGAGCGTGCTGCTTGGCATTACGAAGGCATCGCTCTCCACCGATAGCTTCATCTCGGCGGCGAGTTTCCAGGAGACAACGCGTGTGTTGACCGAAGCCGCGATCAACGGCAAGGTCGATTATCTGCGTGGTCTGAAGGAAAACGTCATCATGGGACGTCTGATCCCGGCCGGTACCGGCATGGATTACTATCGTCGCGTGAAGATCGCCGGCGAGGACATCGAGGAAGTCATCGAGCAGGAGCCGGAGCCAATGATGGAAGTGATTCCGGGCTACGACGAAGAGACCCGCTTGCAGTTCAGCGGTCTTTCGGACGACAACAGCGCGGATACGCTTTCCGAGGCCGAGTAAGCGAATCGAGTATCATGAGGAAAGGGCGGTCCTTCGGGACCGCCCTTCTTTGTTTATGTTCAGTCTGATTGAGGTAATGAACTTCCGCTCCCTGCGATTCATTCGCAGGCCGCTTGGACCGCTTCAGATTCTGGTTGGGTCCAACGCCTGCGGCAAGACCACGTTCCTCGACGTGCTCTCTTTCCTCGGCGCACTCGCCACACGAGGACTCCAGGACGCGTTCCGCGAGCGTTCGCAAACGCCAATTGATCTGCTGTGGCAACGGCAGCCAGGCAGAATGGTCACCCACCGCCGAGCCCTCCATCCAGGCGAGAACGCCTACCTCAAAGAGATCAGCGCCACTCGATGAGCATGTCCCCACGCTGTTTCCGAGCTGTTCTGTTGGGAGTACGGTGCTCGACGAGAGGCGAGTCGCCGGACGCCGCGTTTTCTCGAAGACTCCGGGCGGAAACGACAACTCTTACGCCGAGACGTATGAGGAATCCGGCAAGGGCTGGGCGCCATCCTACAAACTCGGACCATTCAAATCCGCTCTGGCCAATCTTCCCGCGGACGAAGAGAAGCTTCCCGCCAGCGTGTGGCTTCGTTCGCTACCCGAACGCGGGGTACAGAAGATTGTGCTGAACAGCCTCCTCCTCAGGCTGGCAAGTCCCCCAGGACAATCGCGAGGCTTTCGTCCGGAACCGGGATTGGATTCATTCTGGCGGCGCCTGTGATGGCGGAGTTTGCGAGACAATAGGAGCGGTGACGATATGACGGTAAAGCTGGAATTGGCACCCGATGTTCAGGCGGCGCTGTTGGCACAAGCGAAGGCGAACGGCCTTTCGCTGGAAGCCTTCGCCGAAGAGGTACTGCGGGAGCGAAGCCGCGCGGTAGTCTGCCCGCCCCTTACCCGATCGCAGATTGCCGGGCAGCGTATCCGTGAATTGCGCAAGGGCGTCACACTCGGCGGCTTGTCACTCAAAGATCTGATAGAAGAAGGGCGTGAGTGAAGGATTTTGTATTGGACGCTTCGTTCGCGTTGCGCTGGTGCTTTGAGGACGAGGCAACAGAAGCAACGGAGTTGCTGCTCACCACCCTCCAGAACCAGCAGCGTACAGCGCGAGTTCCCGCAATCTGGAGCTACGAGGTACTGAACGGCTTGGGCAAAGGTGTCACACGAGGCCGGCTGGATCACAACAAGGTACTTCTGTTCTGGCAAGCAATACTGGAGTTGCGATTCATGTCGTGGAGGTGCCCGGTGATGAAAACTGTTCGAATTGGCGGTGAAGCACAATCTTTCCGTGTACGACGCGAGCTATCTGAGCTTGGCACAAACGCACGGCTTGCCCATCGCGACGGTAGATGTAAAACTCCAGCAGGCCGCGGAGGGCGCGGGTATGGAAGTCATCAGGCCGTAGTGATGTTTGCGCGCTGAGTGGGGATCCTCGACGTTTAAGCACGCCACATGAAGCCTGGGCGGGTTTGATTTCAGCCCTGCACCGGCTCCGCTGAACGTGCCGGCACGGGCGACGGGCTGGGTTCCCCTGGCACGGCCGGCAGTGTGATCACGAACCTTGTCCCTTCACCGGGCTTGCTGTCCACCTTGATCACGCCGCCATGCACTTCGACGATCCACGCAACAAAGCTCAGCCCAAGTCCAAGCCCGTGCTTCTTCGATCCGGGCACACGATAGAAACGATCGAAGATGTGCGGAAGATGATCCGGCGGGATCCCGACGCCCGTATCGGCGATTTCCAGCACGGCGGTCCCGTCGGCGTTACGCAGCGAAACTTGAATCGAGCCGCCGCGCGGAGTGTACTTCACGGCGTTTGAAAGCAGATTCGAGATGAGACGTTCAATCTGCACACGGTCGGCATCAATCCAACACGCGCCGGGCGCTGTGCATTGCAAGGAGAGTTCCTCTGCTTCGGCTGGAATCTGGAACTGATCGACGACATCCTCCACCAGCGGCTTGAGGTCAAGAACGGATGGCTGCAGGGCGAGCTGTCCCGACTCGGCTTGCGAGAGAAGCAGCATGGCGCGAATCGTCCGCGAGAGCCTTTCCACATCCTCCAGCGCATTCACGATCGCGTCGCGGTACTGCTCTTCGCTCTTGGCAGTGAACAACGCCACCTCCAACTGCCCGCGAATGGCCGTGAGCGGCGTGCGCAACTCATGCGACACATCGGTGGAGAACTGGCGCGTCATGAGGAAGCTGCGTTCCAGACGCTCCACCATGGTGTTGAAACTTCGAATCAGATTGTCGAGTTCGTCGCCCGCGTTGCGCGAAGGGATCCGCAGGCTGAGGTTCGAGCCGGTGATCTTGCCGGCGGCGCGCGCCAGTTGATTCACGGGCCTCAGTGACCGGCCCGCGATGAACCAGCCAGCCAGCGCGCCAAGCAACGTCAGGACCGGCAATACGGTGAGGTAGTTGCGATGGAAGTCGCGAATGGTTCGCTCGCGTTCATTCAACGAATGGCCGATCGCGACAAAGTGGCGCGTGTTGTCATCGTCGACAAACAAGCCTCCGCGAATCAGGTACGGCTCGCCATTCTTCGACGTGCGATTCTGCCAGAAGGGCTGATTCGAGGCGAGTGCCGCGCGGATCTCCTCGGGCTTGTTGAGGCCGAGATCCTTGTAGATCAGCGACGCGTCGAGCACCTTGCCTTCGGCGTTTGCCACCAGGTAGACGCGCCGCATGCGCTCCACGATGAACGCCTCTTCCGGGTCCTCATCATCGTACTGCCACCAGGCTTCGCCGCGATGGATGATCAGGTAGCCTTTCACCGCCCCCCATTCCTCATTGAGGACGTCGCGAACCTGATTGTCGAGAATCGACTTCAGCGCTCCCTCAAAGAAGAAGCCCATCCCGACGAGCAGGAGCGCGAGAAAAATCGCATTGGTGAGGGTGAGACGGAAGCGGAGCGAGCGGAAAATGCTGGTCTTCGGAGCGCGCGCGGATGCCTCTTCTTCGATGCGCATGGAGTCACTGCTTGTCGCTGCGATCCGGAAGTTCCATCATGTAGCCAATGCCGCGGACCGTGTGAATCAACCGCACGGGAAAGCCTTCGTCGATCTTCGAACGCAGATGCCGGATGTAGACGTCGACGATGTTGGTAAGCCCGTCGTAATCCATATCCCAAACATGTTCGACGATCATTGTTCTACTCAGCGGGCGGCCCGGATTGCGCATCATGTATTCGAGAATGCTGAACTCCTTCGGCGCGAGTTCGATGCTCTGTCCACCGCGCGTTACTTTGCGGCGGATACAGTCGAGCGAAAGATCGCCCACCTGCAGCCGTTCCGGTGTCGGCTGGCCCCGGCGCAGCAATGCACGCACACGCGCCAGCAGTTCCACGAAGGCAAACGGCTTGACCAGGTAGTCGTCGGCGCCGAGTTCGAGTCCCTTCACACGATCATCCACGGCATTGCGCGCGCTGAGGATCAGCACGGGCGGGGAGGCTCTGCGGTTGCGCGTCTTCTCCAGCACTTCAAGCCCGTCCATGTCGGGAAGGTTGAGGTCGAGAATCACAAGGTCGTAGTCGCAGTCGTGAGTCAGCGTCAGACCCGTCTTGCCGTCGTTGGCGACATCGACCGCGTACCCCGCGCTCTCCAACCCGCGGCCCAGGAAGTCCGCGATGCGTTTTTCGTCTTCGATCACCAGGATGCGCATTCGTGTATAGGAACAAAGTATCAGGGTTTCGCGTGCGAATGCGAGCGAGACACCAACACGTGCCCCTTTGAGCCTCAGGCGATCAGTGCTCCATCGGAAAGCCGAACGCGTATTGCGTTCCGTCGTGCGTGGCGACGTAGATGCGGCCACCTCCCGCACTGATGCCCCCGCTGTGCACGAACGACGTCATCGCGTTGCCACTCGACCAGACATCTTTGCCTGTCGCAGCGTCGAGCGCATAGAGCACCGCGGATTTCGAGCGTTGCGCCCGCTGTGCCGCGGTCATCTTGGTGTCAGGCGTGCGGAACTCACCGCTCGAGAGTGCGAAGATCACTCCATTGACGATCACCGGAGGAAGCGGCGACATCATGTCCCGCGAGATCCAGCCGGGCTCCAGAGCGAGTGCCCCGCCCTTCTCCACCAATTTCCAGGCGACGATGGCGCCGTTCGAAATCGAGCCGTTCGCAGTGCCGAAGCCCGCGCCCGCAGCCACGCTGCCCGCGGCCGGCACCAGGATCCAGCGCGTGCCCGATGCGTCCTGCCAGCTTGACACCGAGCCCGTCGCGTAGCCGGGAGCCGTGTACACGGCACTCGACGCAACCGGCCCCTTGTCGAGAGCCGCCGTGTCGAACACGTGAATGCGGCCGTCCGCAGTGGCCGCAGCCAGCCAGTCCTTTCCCTTGTGTTCGAAGACCACCGGCGATGAGGTGAACTCGGTGCCCGGGACGGTTGCGCTCACCATCGGCGCCAGAGTTTTCGAAGCGAGCGCCGTGAGTTGGTTCGATGCGGCGACATAGGCGACGCCATCGGGACCAAAGGCGGGTCCGGCGTTGCCCGCGATATTCCCCTTCGCCTTCCACTGACTTACTTTCTTCGTTGTAAGATCGAGCGCCCACACGCCGTTGGCGGCATCGCCACAGCCATTGGCGGTCGCTGCGTAGGCCGTGTTGTCGAACACAATCAGACCCTGCGCGTGCGCGCCGGCGGGCAGGAATGGAACAGCGGGATTCGGTTCATTGCCGTTCGAAACATAGACGGCGTGAAACTTACCGTCGCCCGTCACCGACATGACCCACTGGATTCGCGGCGCGAACGGATTGTCGGCAGCCGCGGCAGGCTTGGCTGCCGGCACGGGCTTCGGCGGCGGGACAGGCTTCGGAGCCGCGGCCGGGCGCAGCGTGACCGCGCCTTCGTTCGGCAATCCCACTCCCGATTTGGCAGGCGTTCCGCGGCCTCCACGGCTTCCGAATGCTGTCGGATACGCCGAAATCGTCGGCCGAGTGACGGCGGACGTCATTCCGCCCGGGCATGGAATCGTGCCCGGCGTCGAAGCAGGCGTGCCCAGGCTCTTCTCCCACTCAATGCGTGCGATGTCTGTGTCGATGCCGATCACGCGATCCGAACTGCCACCGAAGAAGCCGAGCGTGCGGAAGCCGCGATAGCCAATGTAGAAGTCGAGCAGCGCGGGCGCCGTGGTGTTCTGCAGTTGGCGTGCGGCATTGTTCAGTTTCACTTTCCACACCATCTCGAAACCGGGCTTGCGCATCGATTCGGGCGAGATCTTGCCGTCGGACCGCACCCATGACGAGCGCTGTGGATCGTAAGCCGTGGTCATCCAGTCTCCGGTTCCACGCTGTGCAAGCGCAATCGTGGCGCTCATCAGGGCAACCGCGGCAGGGGCCGCGGCTAAGGCAACTGTTCTCTTCACTCGAGAGTCCTTTCGGGCGTTGAGTCGAATCTAAGATGATATAACGAAGCGCACCGCGATTGGTGTATATTGTGACATTCGGGGAACGAGGAGACGAGGGGCCTCCATGCCGTGTCTGCCACCGGTCCACGACTGTCCTGGAGAGGTTCACGAATGACAAGACTCCCGATCCTGCCCGCACTGAAACTGCTGTCCGCGCTCCCGCTGGTGGCGATGTTGTCGCTTGCGGCGGACTGGCTGACCGACGGCGGCGACATCCGCCGCACCAACTGGCAGCGCGATGAGAAGATCCTGACCAAGACCAACGTCAAAGGGATGCAGTTGCTCTGGAAGACGAAGCTGGACAACCAGCACCGCCAGATGCATTCCCTGCTGGAGCCGCTCGTGATCGGCCGCGTGGCCACCAAATCCGGACCTCGCGAGTTAGTCATCCAGGCGGGCGTCTCCGATAATCTATACGCACTCGACGCAAAAACCGGGGAAATCGTCTGGAAACGGCGCTTCGAGAGCACTTACCAGGATCCCGCGGGCGGGCGTGGCCCCAGCGTGCTTTGTCCCGGTGGCATGACCGCCAATGTGACCGTCGGTCCCGGCGACGGCCCCGGTAAGTACATCATCTACGCCGCTTCCTGGGATGGCAGGCTGCACTGGGTGAACGCCGCCGACGGCGAGGAAATGCGCAGCCCCGCTAAGTTCATGCCGCCAAACGGCAAGCCTTATGCGCTCAACCTAGTGAACAACGTCATCTACACCCATTCGGCACAGGGCTGCGGAGGCAATCCGAACATGGCCTATACTTACGACCTCGCCACGCACAAGGTCGGCAGTTGGGGGCCGGCGGGTGGCGGCATGTGGGGACGCTCCGGACCCGCCGTCAGTAAGGATCTGGTGATGTACACAGGCACCGGCGACGGTAAGTGGGATCCCGAAAACGGACTCTACGGCAACGGCATTATCGGCGTGAAACAGAATCCGGAGACCAAGGCGCTCGAGTTAGTCGACTATTACGGCCCATCCAACGCCGAATGGCTCTGGAAGCGCGATCTCGACATGCAGGTCACTCCCGCCATTTACGAATGGAAGGGCAAGGAGTATATGGTGGATGCGAGCAAGGAATGCCGTGTCTATCTCATGGATACCGAGTCGATCGGCGGCGACGACCATCGTACGCCGGTATTTCGCACTCCGCTGATTTGCAATGAAATCGTCGATTTCGCCGAGGCCGGCATCTGGGGATCCATGGGCACTTGGGAAGACGCCAAAGGTGACCGCTGGGTGCTGGCGCCGTTCTGGGGACCGAAGCACTCAAAGTTCAAAGCCCCAATCGAATATGGCGAGATCAAGAAGGGCGCCATTGCCGCATTCAAAATGGGTACCGTGAACGGCAAGGTGGAACTGATTCCGGCCTGGCTATCGCGGGACATGAATCAGGCCGAACCGCCGCTGATCGCCAACGGAATGATCTTCGCCTACGGCAGCGGCGAGAATACTGCACAGGCGTTTCCCGATGTCGGTCTCGACTTCCGGATGGAGCGCCGCGTACCGCTTTCGACGCACGCCGTGCTCTATGTGCTCGATGCGGATAACGGCAAAGAACTCTGGAACAGCGGTAAGCAGATTACCAATTGGAACCATTGGAGCGGCCTCGGGCTGGCCAACGGTAAGGTGTACATCAATACCTGGGACGGCCATCTTTATTGCTTCGGCCTCAAGAGATGATCCGGGTCTTTGCCGCCATCCTGTTACTGGGCGGGGCCATGAACGGCCAGTCCATTGATGACGGGCTTACTCGCGAGCAACTCGAACAGGAGTTGCGGGCCTACCGGCGGGTTCTGCTCGATTGGGCCAGCCTCACACGCTACGGCAGCGATAACGCGGAAATCAAACTAATTCCCGGTGTCAACCGCGTCGTGTTTCTCGGCGATGAGATCACCGAACATTGGGGCATGGGTCGGGCTTCATTCTTTCCAGGAAAGCCCTATTTCAACCGGGGAATCACGCGTCAAACCACCGCGCAAATGCTGGTCCGTTTCCGGCAGGACGTCATCGGCCTGAAGCCAAAGGTCGTCATCATCCAGGCGGGTACGAATGATCTCGCGAGTGTAATGGGACCATCCACGCAGGGCACCATGGCCGATCACTACGCGTCCATGGTGGATCTGGCGAAGGCGCACGGCATTCGAGTGGTGATCGCTTCTTTGACGCCCGTCTGCGATTGCGGGCGGAAGCTCACCGATCGCCGGCCCCCCGGCAAGATCATCGGACTGAACGGCTGGCTGAAGGAGTTCGCCGCGGAGAATCAACTGGTGTATCTGGATTATTACTCCGCGCTGGTGGATGGCCGTTTCTTCCGGAAGGAACTTACCGCGGACGGACTGATTCCGAACGATGCCGGCTACGAGAAGATGGCGCCGCTGGCCGAGAAGGCCATCGCCCAAGCTCTCCAGCAGTAGATACAGCAGGATGCGGCCCCGGAACCGCCATGGTTCTCGAGGCCGCGTGCGGGAAACCGCTCTAGCTTCCGATCACAGGACTGCCATTTGCCTTGGTCACCACGACCAGCGCGGGACGGACAGGTTGCTTCGAATCCGGGAAGCTGCTAATCGCTTCCGAAGGATTGTCAGTCCACTTACCACCCTCGCCGGGGTGCTGCACGGCCACAAACAGCGCCGTATCGTCTGGATTCAGCACCAGGCTCGCCGCTTCCGCGCCCACGGCAACACTGACTAACTGCTTCACGTTGCCGCGTTCGGGACCTTCGGTCGGCACCGCGTAGATACCGTCGTTGATGCGAAGGGTGCTCGGCTGGCCATCTGTGGAGATCCACAGGTTGCCCTTGCTGTCGAAAAGGATGTTGTCCGGATTGGCGATCGCGCTTACCTTCGACGGATCGTAGCCGGCAAAGAACGCGCCGTGCGAGGCAACCTTGCCATCGCCACAGAGCATGAAGATCTCCCAGGTGAACTTGGTGGCGGTGTGATCGCCCTCATCCTCGGTGATCTCGATGATGTGGCCGAAGCGGTTGTTCGCGCGCGGATTGCTCTTGTTGGTCTGACGGTCGTTGCGGGCCGTGTTATTGGTCAGAGCGCAATACACCTTGCCGGTTACGGGATTGGCTTCCATGTCCTCGGGCCGGTCCATGGGCGTCGCTCCCAGTAAGGTCGCGGCGCCACGCGCGTCGATCAGCACTTCGGCCTGCGTCGGATAGCCATTGGCCGCCGTCAGCGGGCCGCGGCCCTGAACCAATGCCAGCCATTCCCCGGTGCCGTCCTCATTCAGTTTCGCGGCATAGAGCGTGCCTTCATCGAGCAACTTATCGTTGGAGGCACGATCGAAGGGATTGTACACGCCGTTGCTCACGTACTTATACATGAACTGGAACCGCTCATCGTCGCCCATGTAACCGGCGATACGGCCGTTGCGTGCCACCTGGAACGTACAGCCTTCGTGGCGAAAGCGTCCCAGCGCTGTGCGCTTCTTTGGCATCGAAGTGGGATCATACGGATCGAATTCGATCATCCAGCCGTGCCGGAAAGGCTCGTTCGGTTCCTTGCCAACATCGAATCGGTCGAAGTGGCGGGCCCAGGGATAGGAACCATTGCCCCCAGGCATGCCGTAGCGCGAGTGAATGGCGCGTGCGGGACCAGCCGGCACACCGTTGGCGTTGGAGAAGTACTGGTGGAAATTCTCTTCACCAGACATCACCGTGCCCCATGGCGTCTCGCCGCCCGCGCAGTTGTTCAGCGTGCCGGCAACCGTGTCGCCGTTGATGTCGGTGGAGGTCTGGAGCCAGCGGGAACCGGCGGCGGGACCAGTGACGCGGAAGTTCGTCGTCGCGCTGATTCGGCGATTGTAGCGGCTGCCCTGAATGTAGCGCCACCGCCCGTTACGGTCGCGCATCACTTCCACCACCGTCAGTCCGTGCGCTTCCAACTCCACTTCGGATTGGTCCTTGGTCTGATTGTCGAAGCCGCCCCAGTTCTTAAACATCAGTTCGGGGTTCGTGTATTCGTGATTCACCGCGATCAGGCCGTGACTCGGATTCTTCACCTCGTATCCAGGCAATGGGAAGAAGCCCATCCAGTCGACGTTGTAGCCGAACTGGCGGGCCTGGCTGCGCGCCGTCTGCCGCGTGGGGTCAAATGCCGGAGAATCGCTGAAGAGCGGATCGCCCCAACCGATCAGCAGATCCGAACGGTAGCCAGCCGCGACCACAGTCGCGTCGCGATTGGTCCCCGGAATGGGCTGGAAAAGCAGGCGCGAATCACGGGCAGCGTCCCGGTCACCAACCTTGGGCGCATCTGCGCTGGCCGGGCTCGAACCCTCAGTTTCCGCCGCGGATCCGGTGGCGTGCATGCCCGCGGCGAACGCCGCGACTGGGATCATCCTGGCCGTGCCGCCAAACAGCGAGCGCCGGCCGAATCGCTTCTGAAGAATCGATTCAAACGATTGAGACATAAAGGTGGGTGCTTCCTTTGGGTGGATTTAGAGAACTCGATCCTCCACTGCAACACAGCAACCACGGCTAACCAATGAATTTATAGTTTCAAATATGTCAATTACTGACTGATTGCAACTGCATGGCGCGAACGTCGACACGGTTTTGCAATAGGACTTACTCCGCGGCTCTGGCGCCTGGGAGAAGCCTGCCGCGAATGCTTCGAACTCGGAGCTGGCTTGGGGCTCGGGACTTCAAGCTCCCCGCGACCGTTGGGACAGCTCGCGCGGTGCGGGCCGCCGTGGGTGATGTTTTCGTGGGCCACAAAAGATGCGGCCAGGCCTTCGCTTGCCACTGCAACGAACCTCGACGGGTTGTTGCCCCCCGGACCAGCCTTGACGGATCGCGCATCACGTTGTGCACCGGATAAGCCTCGCCACCTTCCATTCTTCCGCGTGACGAATGCCAATCAAGGGAAGCCGCACAGAGCCGGCCAACCGTTCCGAAGCGTCTGGGATGGCTAGTAGTTCGGTTTCAGGCGGTCACCAGCCGGGATCGGCCAGCGGTCATCCGGGAGGATTCTTTACTCGCTTTTCCTGGGACGTTCTTTTCGCCTTGGCGGCTTCAATGATTGGACGGTAAAACGTCTCGTCGGAGTCGCGAAA
>JAEUQE010000033.1:0-26358 GCA_016789785.1 Bryobacterales bacterium | reverse complement strand
GGCGGACTCGATCGTCTCGCCATCTTTCAAGACCAGTTCAATCGATCTCGGCATTACAGTATCAGCCTAACCTCGGGCGACACTTCCCAAAAACAAATTTGACTCTGCGCAAAAGGCTTTCGTCCCGGGGCATGCCGAGGCCATTGATGCGTCACGTTCCGGAGCCGCCCGGGGCACGGACCGTGCGGCCCGCCCCGGATCCACAACCTGCGCAGATTACACTTTTTCCGGAACCATAAACGGTTTTCGGTAGGGCCGTGTGAACATGGCGTTGGCTTCCTTGTCGCCCACGATGCTGAACGTCTTCTCATCGAAGTGCATCGTGCGACCAAGCCGGTAACTGATATTCGCCAAATGCACCAGAGTGCACGAAATCGCACCTTCCTCGATCTCGCCGTTCAAATCCTCGCGCTTGCCGCTCCGCAAAGCGTCAACGAAGTTCTGCCAGTTGTTGCCACCGGCCAGCTTCGACGGGCCTGGCTCCGCCTTGCGGCCAAGGAACGTCGAATAACGGTCGTAGCCTGAAATCGCGAGATACCCCTTCGAGCCGTAGAACACATTGCCCACCGTGTTCCCCGCCCCGAACTCGGCCTTCTCGCCGATGGTCGCCTCGTGGTTCGACATCCAGTGCCGTACCTCGAACGTCATGATGCGTTTCTTCCCGTTCACGTCGAACTCGTAAGTCGCGGTAAGGGTATTTGGCGTTTCCTGATCATCGTCGAACATGAAATGCCCGCCGATGGCACTTACTTTCTTCGGATAAGTGACACCCAGCCCCCAGCGCGCGATGTCCACCTCATGAATGCCCTGGTTGCCGAGGTCGCCGTTGCCGTAGTCCCAGAACCAGTGCCAGTTGTAGTGAAAACGGTTCCTCGTGAACTCGCGCTTCGGCGCCGGACCAAGCCACAGATCATAGTTCACCCCGGCAGGCACGGGTTCCACCGGCTTGCGGCCGATCGTGTCCCGCCACTTGAAGCAGAGCCCGCGCGCCATGTAAACGTCGCCGATCAGCCCGTCGCGCATGTGCTGCATGGCTTCGCGAATCGCCACGCCGGAGCGGCTGTTGGCGCCGTGCTGCACCAGTTTGTTGTACTTGCGCGTGGCGGCGACAATCTGCTTCGACTCGAACATGTTGTGCGAACACGGCTTCTCGCAATAGACGTGCTTGCCCGCCTGCAGCGCGGCAATCGTCATCCAGGTATGGTGATGATTGGGCGTGGCGATGGAGACGGCATCGATTTCCTTGTTCTCAAGAAGCTTGCGGAAATCGGTGTAGGTCTGTGGCTTCGGCTTGCCCATCTTGTCGAGGTCGCCCATGCGCTGAGCCAGCACGGAATCGTCGACGTCGCACAGTGCGGCAATCTCGACGTTCTCCATGCGCGCATAGCTGCGGATATGGGCGTTGCCCTGGCCGCGAACGCCAACGCACGCAATGCGGATGCGGTCATTCGGGCTGGCCATGCCCTTCAGCGCACCGCCCGCGAGCGCGGCGGATGTCATGAGGAAGTGTCTGCGTTCCATGAAAGTGTGGTTCTTACTCTATAGTGTAAGCCGAAGCGCCGGGCCCCGGGGTTACACACGCATCCATGGATTTGATTCGCGCCGGCCCCACCGGGTCCGGGAAGCGCCACCCAAAAAGAAACCCCTCAAGGGGTACTTGAGGGGTGATTGAAAGGAGCGATCAAACTTTGAACTTCTCGGGGCGAAGAACGCGCGCGTTCAGATCTTCGCTTCTTTATAGGGAACGCGCTTGCGGGCCACCGGATCGTACTTCACCAAATTGAGCTTCTCGGTGGACTTCTTCGGATTCTTCGACGAAGTGTAGAAATGGCCGGTACCGGCGGTGGAAACGAGCTTGATCAGGACGCGAGCCATTAGAGCTTCACTCCTTTCTTCTTCAGATCGGAGATGACGGCATCAATGCCGAGTTTGTCAATCGTCCTCATCGCACGAGCGGAGAGCTTGAGCTTCACGAAACGCTTTTCGCTGGGGACCCAGAAACGCTTCTCCTGGAGATTTGGCTCGAAACGGCGGTTGGCGCGGTTGTTCGCATGGGACACGCGGTTGCCGTACTGCGGCTTCTTCCCCGTGACTGCGCATACCTTTGGCATTACAGGATTCCTCCCAGGAATGATTACCAACTCAGTATAACAGATCGGTATCGTAGTTGGGCAACTCTCGTTCGGCATTCCGCTGGCAGGGCGACACGTCCGGCCCCACCCGCCCGGGCATCAGCAAACAGGTGGAACTCTCGCGCGGGCGGTGCCGCCGGAGGGCCAGCCGTTCTCCCCGCGATACACTTTGGGAGGGGTGATCAGAATGAAGCAACTCGTCGTGACTCTTGCCCTGTTTGCGAACTGCGCCGCTTGGGCCCAACCGCGCACCGTCCTCGCCGTGCTGGCGCACCCGGATGATGAAGTGTGGTGGGGCGCCAGCGCGATGATGGCACGCTACGCCAAGGAAGGGCACAAAGTCTACCTCGCGACAGTGACACTGGGACAAATCGGCGTGACGTCGTGGGCGAACATCCCGGCCGGACCCGAACTCGGCGCGGCACGCGAAGAAGAGTTGAAATGCTCGGCAGCAGCATTGGGCATCGAGCCTCCCATTGTGCTCGGCTTCTTCGATCAGGGCCTGACAGCCAACGTCGTCATGGATGGGACCGCCAAGATACTCCGGAAGATCATCAACGACATTCGCCCAGAGGTAGTGATCACTCACGGGCCGGAAGGTGTGAGCGGCCACATCGATCATCGCGTCACGAGCGCAGTGACGACGGAGGTGTTTCAGGAACAGGCGCGGCTCGCCCACGGGCCGTCGAAGCTGTACTACATCGCCTATCCGACAGGGAGAATTCCGCTGGCCGCGGGGGCAACCGATGGACGCCGTGTCTACCGCACGGTCGGGGAGCCTTTCATCACCACCGAAGTGGAGAGTTCGGCGGGAAACGGCGCCATGGACGCGGCGCTCGAATGCCACAAATCACAGGCTTCGGCTGCCGATGTCCGAACGCTCAAGGCACCAACCTGTCGAGCATCGTGTTCCTGCGCCTCGCCATGACTACCGGCGCCTGGCCGAAAGAGAAAGAGTCTTCAATCTTCGAGTGAGCCTGCACTGAATACTCACCGTGCGAGTGCGGCCTGAAACACCGTCGCCAAGCCGGCGATCGCCGCCGTTTCCGCCCGGAGGATCGTTGGGCCAAGCGATACTCGCGTCCACCCGGCCTGAACTGCCGCATCCCGCTCGGCTGGCGACCATCCGCCTTCCGGTCCGGTCAGCAGAGACACCGTCTCCCCCGGTGCCCAATCGCGCAGCGCCGCAAGCAACGGCGTGCCGCCCGACTCATCCAGCATGAGCCGCCGGCCCTCGCGGCCGAGTTGCCGCGACAAAGGGTGCGCCTCTTCGAGCGCCGGAAGCTGCCAGCGGCGGCACTGCTGGCTCGACTCTTTCAGGATGCGCGTCCACCGGTCGCGCCGTTTCGCCGCTGCCGCCAGCAGTCCGCGGTCCGTGAACTCCGCAAACACTGGACACACATGCGACACACCGAGTTCCACGGCCTTCTCCAACATCCACTCAAAATGGTCGAACTTGAAGATGGCGGCCACCAGGTCCACGCGCGCAACCGGCGGCGAAGCCGCGCGCTCCTCAATGACGCGAAAACGCACGTGATTTTTCGAGATCTCCGCCACTTCGGCGAGCACAAGCTGCCGCGAGTCCGATAGTTCCATCTGCCCGCCCGTCTGCACCCGGAGCACGCGCGTGAGATGATGCGCTTCCTCGCCGTGCAGTTCGGCCTGGCCGCCGCGAATTTCACTGACAAAGAACAGCCGCTGGCCCATTTCCCCTTGAGCATCCCACACTCGCCACGCCCACAACAAAAGCGCGGACGAATGTTTCGGCGACGGATCGAAACAGAGGAACCCACAATTGTTTCGAGCCGCCCGCCCGTCGGCTGTCACGTAGCCGGGCGGCCAGCCGGTGATGACGCGGTCTTCGTTGCGGAGAGGCATGCACGGCCGCACGCTCCAAGAGGAACCCGTGATGCGTCAGCGCCGCACACTGGCCGCCGAGGTCTTGATCCGGCGGAATCGCATCAACGAACTGCCGCGGGCAACCGCTGCCTTTGGGGACGAATGTCCCAAGGTTTGAAGCCGATTCGTGCCACCTGTGCGACGCGGAATTCCGAGAGGATTGCCTTGGCGATCTTGGCAAGAGATAAGACGAGTGCCCGAACCCGCCTCGTCGGCCGCAGGCGCATGCCGCGCGGTCAGCGCCTCAGAACAGGAACTTTAGCCCGAACTGCATCTGCCGCGGCGAATTCGCCTGGCTGGTGACGAAGCCGAACGAGCCCGACGTCACCGTCGTGTTGATGCCGCCAAACTGCACGCGGTTGAACGCATTGAACGCCTCCGCGCGGAACTGCAAACGCGTTTTCTCCGTCATCGAGAACTGCTTGAACAGCGAGAAGTCCAGGTTATTTGTATAGTGCCCAAGGATGTCCGGCACGCGCGTTCCCAGATTGCCGAACGTAAACGGCAGAGGCTGGCTGAACACCGACGGGTCAAAGAACGCATTCATGCGATCCCGAACGTCGCCGCTCTTCGCACCGCTGCGCCCGTTGTTGTTGGCACGCGCGGCCTTCGTGAACAGGCCGATCGTGTTCGTCGCGCCGATCTGCAGCGGCGACCCCGATTGAAGCGTCATGATCCCGTTCACCTGCCAACCACCGACCAGCGTATCCGCCACTCGCGACATCCCTCCGCCGAAACGCCGCCCCTTGCCGAACGGCAGTTCGTACACACCGCTAAACACCATGCGATGCGGAATGTGGTTCGACGTCACACTCTTCGACAGCGCAATGTTGTAGCTGTCCATGTGGCTCTCTTCATGCGCGATCGTCTTCGACCACGTGTAGTTGCCTTCAAACGTGATGCCCTGCGCGTAGCGCTTGGAGAACGTCATCTGCAGACCGTGATAGCTCGTGTTGCCGCCATTCGAGAACAACGGATGCAATTCGCCAAACTGCGGAAACGGCCGCAGCAACTGGCTGCGCGCCACCGTGCGATTCGCCAGGCCGCCACCCAGTCCGCGCCCGAAGAACGGATTCTCCACCTGCTGATTCAACTGGCTTCCCAGCGCGAGAAATTGCGGGTGAATCTGATTCAACGTGAAGCCGCCTTCGCCACCTCGCGACTGCTGTCTGCCTCCGTTGCCCACGTATCCAACCTCAAACAACACCTGCCCCGGCAGTTCGCGCTGAATTGTCAGATTCCATTGCAGCGTGTACGGCACCACCTGATTCCGCAGCGGCGCTTCCAAGGTTCCGCCCACCGCGGTGAGCAATCCATCCGACGCGCCAGGCAGCGGACGGAAGCCATTGGGGAACGGGTTGCGCAAGTAGTTCTGTGGCGTGAGCCCGTTGTCCAGACTCGTCACCCACGGATAGTCATTGCGGAAACCATACGGCCCTACAGTGCCCTGCGCAGCCATCGTCGAAGGCCCAAACAACTGCCCGAAGCCGGCGCGAATCACCGTCTTGCTGTCCCACTGATAGGCGAGCCCCACGCGCGGCGCGAGGTTGTTGTAGTCGCCCTCGAATTGCGACCGCGGATTGCCGTTCACGCCAACGAACAGCACACCGCCGGTCAAATTCGAATAGCCCGGCGTGTTGTTCAACGGCGACGCGATCGACGGATCAAACCAGTTCATGCGGTTATAGCGCTCGGTGCGCGGCACATCGAAGTCGTAGCGCAAGCCGAGGTTCAACGTCAGCTTGTTCGTGATCCGCCAATCGTCTTGAATGTAGAAAGCGTGATAGGTGCTGGCCGATGCGACGTTCTTCCAGCCCTGCAGCAGATTGCCGCTCGATCCCGTGCCGAGCAGGAAACTCGCGAACCCATAGCCCGCTGTCGCCGATGCGGCGTTAGGATTCGGACCCTGCGTGAAACCGGCATTGAAGCTGAACGCCCCGGCATTCCGTGCCTCCCAAACGTTGATCAACAGCAACCGGCCTTCGTAGCCGAACTTGATGGAGTGCTTGCCGCGCACACGGGCGATGTTGGAAAGCAGGCTCCAGGAATTGAAGCCGGATTGGCGATGGTCGCCGCCTCCCAGTCCGCGCTGTCCGCCAACACCGATGCTCGGAAACATCGCGCGATCCGCGGTGGTGTCGATATCTCGCGGCAGTCCCAACGACGACGGCAGGAACCCGAGACCATTATTCTCAAACAGGAACTTGTTGCGCGCGAAGCCAACGCGTGTTGTCCAGATGGTGCTGCTCGACAACGTGTTCGCATAGTCGATCACCGCGTTCTTACCCCAATCATTGAGGTTGATCCGCCCTTCGGCAATGCCCAACTCGCCAGGGAACAACTGCGGCGGACCGTCAAACGACCGGCGATGGCTGAACCGCCCGAAGATGCGCTGCTTCGCCGTCAGGTTGTGATCAATGCGTACATCGAAGTTGTCCGTGTCGACTTTGGCTGATCCGGAGTTGTAGAAGTTGTTTTGATTCGTACCCGGGATTCCTGCCTGATTCGATTCCGGCCAGAAGCGCAGGATGTTCCGTGCCACAGAATCGAAGCGGTCCGCGGGGATCACGTTGCCTGGAAATGCAGAGCGGATGTTGCCTCCAGCCGGATTCGCGCGCGTCGTCAGCGGATCGTAGATGATGATCGGGCGATCCACACCAGCCGCCGTCCGTGTGAAGTCACCGCGACGCTCCAAAGCGGTTGGCACCGTGGTCAGCGTCTCGGAAAAACTGCGCTGGCGCAGCGCTTCAAACGACGTCATGAAGAACGTCTTGTCCCGCTTGATGGGACCGCTGAACATGCCGCCGAACTGATTGCGCTTGAAGCTGCCGAGGGGAATGCCGCGGCCGTTGTTGAAGAAGTTGTTGGCATCCAGCTTGGAGTTGCGCAGGAAGTTGTATGCCGATGCGTGAAACTCGTTGGTCCCGCTCTTGTACACCAGATTCAGCACGGACCCGAGCGAACGGCCGAATTCCGCGCTATAATTTTGCGCCTGCACTTTGAACTCTTCCACCGCATCCACACTCGGAAACACCGAAATGCCGTGGAACCCGTTCACTGTTGGGAATGCCGCCGACGCACCGTCCACCAGCGTATCCATCAATCCGCCGCGCACGCCGTTCACCGAGTAGCCGACCTGATTGTGCGAGTTGCCGATACCGCCGGAAACGCCCGGCGTCAGATAGATGAGCCCGTAGACGTTGCGCGTGTTCAGCGGCAGTTCGCGAATGCGCTTGTTGTCCACCACCTTGCCGACGGACGACGTTGTCGTTTCCACAACAGCCGCATCGCCGCGCACCTCCACGGTCTCCGTCAGTTGGCCCAGGGCGAGTTGCACATCCACTCGCGCCTGCTGGTTCACCTGTAGCCGGATGCCGTCCTGACGGTAGGTGCGAAACCCCTGCGCCGACACTTCCACCATGTAAGCGCCGATCGGCAGCAGTGGTGCGATGTAGGCGCCTTCGGTGTTGGTCTGCGTTTCAAACCGCAGATTCGTTCCGGTGTTGGTCACCACCACCTTTGCCCCGGCAACCACCGCGCTGGAAGCGTCTTTGACGGTGCCGAGAATCGTTCCTGTCGTGGACTGCGCAATCAGCGCCGCGCAACTCATCATCACGGACAGGCTGGAAATCAAAACGCGAGACTTTGTCATGTGTGCTCCCCTGATTCAAACAAGGAACGGTGAAACGCCGATGACGAATGGTTGAATATCGCCCAACGGCACACGCATCCAAAACGAAGCGGATCGCATCATTCTATCCTCAATCGCAAGCCGGCAGAAGTGTGCCCTCCGTTTCATGTCGTTCGGGCGCGTTCCCCGTGACTTTGGTCACTGCTCCTTCCTCCAGCCATCCATACCCTGGACCTTGGAACAAAACTTCGATATCCTCCTTGCACGTTCTTGCACAACGAGGATGCTCGCCGCGAATCCTTCGCCGCGAGGGCCCTACCAGATTCCGGAGGTCTTACGGGCTGACCCGGCCATCAGGTGCTGTTCCAGAAACGGCGGCTGCTCCAAAGATCGAGCACCGCTGAGAATCTCGAACAAGGAGAGGGCATGAAGAAACTCTGGATCAGTTTCGCGATCGTTCTGATCGTCTCGTTTGCGATCCTGGGATGGGTCGGCACCCGGATTTATCAGGAGATGCCGCCAATTCCCACCCGGGTCGTCACCACTGGGGGTAAGGTAGTCGTCGCCGATGGCGATGTCAGCCGCGGTCAAAACGTGTGGCAGTCCATGGGCGGAATGCAAGTCGGATCCATCTGGGGACACGGGAGCTACGTTGCTCCGGATTGGACGGCCGATTGGCTTCACCGCGAGGCGATGCATGTTTTGAACGCATGGGCTTCGGAGTCCGGACGCGCCTACGATCAACTTCCGCCCGAAGACCAGGCGCGCCTCCGCGGGCGTCTCGAACAACTCTTCCGCGCCAACACCTACGATCCGTCCACCAAAGAACTTCGCATCGATCCTGTCCGGGCGCAGGCCTTCGAGGCAAACGTCAAGCATTATTCAGACGTCTTCCTGAAAGGCAACGTCGCCTACGCGATCCATCCCGGCACCATCAGCAATCCGGAGCGGCTGCGCCTGCTGGCAGGCTTCATCTTCTGGACGGCGTGGTCGGCCTCGGCCAACCGCCCGGGACAAACCATTTCTTACACCAACAACTGGCCGCACGAACCTCTCGTGGGCAACCGGCCTACGGGCGACAACGTCATGTGGACCGGCGTAAGTATCATCATGTTACTCGCCGGCATCTCGGCGATGGTCTGGTGGTACGCCGCGCAAAAAGCCGAGCAAGATACTCCGGCCAAGCTTCCCGCCAACGATCCGCTGGGACGCTGGGTCGCCACCCCCTCGCAACTGGCGACATTGAAGTACTTCTGGGTGGTCTCCGCACTAATTGCCGTGCAGATCCTGATGGGCATTGTCACGGCACACTACGGCGTAGAGGGTGACGGCTTCTATGGCCTCAAGATCGCCGACATCCTGCCTTACAGCGTGGCGCGCACGTGGCATGTGCAAGTCGGTATCTTCTGGATTGCGACGGCGTGGCTGGCCGCGGGGTTGTTCATTGGACCGTTGGTGAGTGGCTATGAGCCGCCTTACCAGAAACTCGGCGTTCACGTGCTGTTCGGCGCGTTACTCGTGATTGTGGCGGGCTCCCTGGCCGGCGAATGGATGAGCATTCAGAATAAGCTCTCCGATGGCGCTTCGTTTTACTGGGGCCACCAGGGATATGAGTATGTCGACTTAGGACGCGGCTGGCAGATCCTGCTCTTTGTAGGTCTGCTGATCTGGCTCTTCCTGGTGGTTCGCGCGATCCGTCCGGCGCTGAAGAATGGCGGCGAGCACAAGCAATTGATCTGGCTTTTCCTGATGTCGGCCGCCGCGATCGGACTGTTCTACGGCGCCGGCCTGCAATGGGGACAGCACTCGCATCTCTCGATGGTCGAGTACTGGCGCTGGTGGGTGGTCCACCTGTGGGTGGAAGGCTTCTTTGAAGTCTTCGCCACCACGGTGATCGCGTTCTTCTTCACGCGCCTCGGCCTCATCCGGCCTCTGCTCGCCGCGAAAGCCGCGTTGCTCTCAGCGACGATCTTCCTGGCTGGCGGCATCATCGGCACCTGCCATCACCTGTATTTCTCGGGCACTCCGATGGTCGCCCTGGCCTGGGGCTCTGTGTTCAGCGCGCTCGAAGTGGTGCCACTGACCATGGTGGGTTACTCGGCGATGGACGACTTACGCCGAGGCCGACTCACGGACTGGGCGTCGCGCTATAAGTGGCCTGTGTATTTCTTTGTCGCCGTGGCGTTCTGGAACATGGTGGGCGCGGGACTATTCGGATTCATGATTAATCCGCCCATCGCGCTTTACTACATGCAGGGGCTGAACACCACGCCGTTGCATGGCCACGCCGCTCTGTTCGGCGTGTACGGCATGCTCGGGATCGGGCTGATGCTGGTTTGTCTGCGGGCGATGACACCCGGCGTCGAATGGAACGAAAAGTGGCTTCGCTTCTCGTTCTGGAGTCTGAACGCCGGCGTGATGGCGATGTGCGTTGGCAGCTTGCTGCTCCAAGGGCTCGCGCAGACATGGGCGTCGGTGGAAGTCGGCTACTGGTATGCGCGCAGCACCGAATTCATGGGTACGCCACTCATGCAGACGTTCCGCTGGATGCGCGCCCCCGGCGACACTTTGTTCGCCGCCGGTGCGCTACTGCTTGCGGCATTCGTCTTCACGCACCGCTCGGGACCGGGCTCGCCCCGGCCTGAGCCCTCCGTGGGCCGACAGCACGCTCCGGCCACCGGCGACTAGTAGCCAAAAATTCTCCGAATTTTTGGCTGCACTCAGCGATCAGCGCTGAGCGGTCAGCCCCCAAGCGGGACTAGCGCCCGCTCATGGAAGCTGAAACTTGATCTGGACGGAGCGATGTGTCATCGAATGGGCTGGCTCAGGCGGCAAGCCATGGTCGAAATCCGGTAACTCCGAAGCGGAAGTTTCTGGAGAGCTTCTTGAATCAGCGCGGTGAGCATTCGTTTCACCTCGGTGGCGTGCGGAGCCAAGTCATGGGCAGCCGCCGCAACGAACTGTCCATCGAAGCCGGCTCCATCAAAGCCCACGAGCGCCAAATCTGACGCTCCTCATTGCCCGGCGCAACCGACGGCTCCCCTGCGGTTGCGCCGTTTTTCTTTGGTGATCCTGCGGCGCCTCCACTTCCTTGGAACAACGTCTCGCTTCTGGCCGTAATGCACGAGATATGGACCGATTCGCGTGGTGGCTGGATCTCAAGCTCGGGCTCCGCATGCTGATCCGATATCCGGGTCTGACGTTGGCTGGAGTCATCGGAATCGCGGTCTCGGTCGCCATCGCCGCGGGCGGCTTCAGCGTGGTCTCCCACAACATGCTCGCCTCGTCGCTTCCTCTGCCCGACGGCGGCCGTATCGTCTCCATCGCACTCTGGGATTCCCGTGCGCGTGAGTTCGAACCACGGCTCTCACACCACTTTCAGCTCTGGCGTCAAACTTCACATTCCATTGAGGAAATCAGCGCCTACCGGCCACTCACCATGAGCCTGTTCCGCGTCGGCTCGTCCCCGGAAAGTGTGCCCGTGGCCGCCATCAGCGCTTCCGGCTTCCGTGTCGCACAGGTCCAGCCCCGATTCGGCCGCCTCTTCACCGAACAGGATGAACGTTCCGCCTCGGCCCCGGTTGCCATCATCGGGGAGGCTCTCTGGCGGACCCGGTTGGGCTCCGATCCCAACGTCCTCAATCGGACCATCACCCTGGGTTCGCGATCGTACTCGGTGATCGGCGTGATGCCGGAGGGTTTTCGATTTCCCATCAACCACAACTTGTGGATTCCTCTCCAAACCACTGAAAGTGCGAAGCCGTTGACCGGTGCGCCGGTGAGGGTGTTTGGCCGCCTGGCGGCCGGCGCCGCGATAGAGAACGCTCGGGCAGAAATTGCCGCGCACGGCCACGCGGGCGTGGATGCCGACCGGGTTTCGCACTTGCGCCCGCAGGTCACGTCCTACACGGCGTCCCTACTGAACCTGGAGGGCGATGACCTGTCCACGCTCATCGGCACGCAAGGAATCGTGATTGCGCTCCTGGTGCTGGTTTGTCTGAACATCGCTGTACTCACTTACACGCGCACCGCCTCCCGCCATGCGGAGTTCGGCTTGCGGACGGCCCTCGGCGCACCGCGGCGACGAATCGTCATGCAACTCTTTCTCGAGGCATTCGTGCTGTCAGCCGCAGGGACGGCCGCGGGAGTCGCCATCGCCGCGTTTAGCCTGCAGCAGGTGGAGGCAGCCACACGAAACATCGCTGCGGATCTTCCGCACTGGATCTCGTTCCGGCTGTCCATGGAATCGGTTGTCTACGCCAGCGCACTGAGCATCCTGGCGGCAGTCATCGTCGGCGTCATACCGGGGCTTCAGGCCACCGGAAAGCGCCTGCAGACCGGCTTTCGCGTGGCGGGTACGGGCGAAAGCAGCTTCCGCATGGGCATGATGTGGAACTTGATGATTGCGGCCCAAGTAGCTTTCGCCGTGGCGCTTCTGCCCACTGCGATTATTCATGTGATGGAGAATCTTCCCCACACAATCGCAGGCCCCGGATTTCCGGCGGAAGAGTATCTGGTTGCCCATCTCGGCATGGACCTTGACGCTCAATCGGGCACGGAACCGCGTCAACGCTATGCAGCCCGGCACGCCGAAGTGATGCGCCGTCTGCGCGAAGATCCGCGAGTTGCCGCCGTTACCTTTTCTGCGCGCGAACCGGGCGACGAACGTGGAGCGCACATCGAAGCCGAAGGCCTGCCGGGAGTCACGCATGAGGCGCAATTCAACCATGTCGATCCCGGATTCTTCGCTGCATTCGACATTCCCGTGCTTGCAGGCCGAGCGTTCGACTCCGCGAGATCGGAGCAGTCGCCCGCGAGGACGGATACGGTGGTGGTGAACCAAGCACTCGCCGAGCGCCTCTTCGCAGGGCAGGCGCTCGGAAAGCGAATTCGATATGTAGCGCGTGAGGCCGGAGAGGAAGCGGTCCGCTGGTACGAAATCGCCGGCGTCGTCCGCGACTTCCCACCGGGCGTGAGCGCAGGCATGCGAGACAGTTCGCTCAAGATCTACCACGCGGCCTCCCTGGGACAGGTGCATCCAGCGATCCTCGCGGTTCGTATTCGCGGCCAGGCGCCGGCATTCGCGACGCCGCTTCGCGCGATCACTGCGGCCATCGACCCTGATCTCGTCCTCCGCGAGGTGCGTGGTCTGGACGAGGCTTTGCGCAAGGAGCAATGGATCGTGCGACTGGAAGCCTCCGTCATGCTTGCCGTCACCGTGAGTGTCCTGCTGTTGGCCGTGTTGGGCGTCTACGCGTTGATGTCGTTCACCGTGTCGCAACGGCGGCGCGAAATTGGGATTCGAATTGCGCTGGGAGCGGGCGGTCGCGGCATCGTCACTTCTGTCTTCTCTCGCGTGGCCATTCAGGTTGGCTCCGGCGCGGCTATCGGAGCAGTGATTTCCATCGCCCTGAACAGGCACATCGGAACCGAAGCCGGACGTAACGTGGCCACGCTGCTCATCGTGGTCGTGATCCTGGCCGGCGTGGGGTTCGCGGCAGCGGCAGGTCCCGCCCGTAGGAGCCTGCGGGTCCAACCGGCCGAGGCGTTGCGTAACAACTGAGGCAGGCATCAGACCTGTCATGCGATGCGGATGCGGCGCGGCGTCGCTCCCGGCGGCACAGGTGTGATGCCCGGTCACGGGCCGGGCTGGTGCATGGCAAGCCGTTTCAAGAAGTTACTAAGTGGCGACCGGCTTGCAACCGCCCGGACATGACTCATTGGTTTCTGTTGCTCGCGGCCGCGGCGGAGTTATCCGCGCAAACGGTATCTTTTGGCGTCAAGGCAGGCTCTCCCGTGAACGATCCGAAAAATCAGAGTTTTCTGGAATCCCGCTCGCAGGCCCGCTGGACTGGCGGCCCCACCGTCGAGTTCCACCTCCCACGCCGGTTCTCGATCGAGGTGGATGCGCTCTACAGCAAGGAGAGTTCTTCGGCATCCTATCCGCTGAAGCTGGAGGCAGGGTTGAACTCCTACCTCTTTTCCGCTTATTCCCAACTCCGTTCCTGGGAATTCCCGCTTCTCGGCAAGTATCGCTTTCAAAGCGGTCCACTTACACCGTTCGCCACGGCCGGCATGTACTGGCGGAGGGAGAGCAGCGAGTTCATCGCTTCCTATGCCTGCCTCGGGCCGGCAGGGTCGTGTCAGCCAGCCGGGTCACCCGGTTTCACGTTGGGTGGATCGTCAAAAGGCTCCCAAAATCGCTTTGGGCCTGTAGCCGGCGGAGGCATCGAATTCAAGAAGCAGTGGCTCACCGTCGCTCCCGAAGTGCGCGTGCAGCGAATCACCGGACCCGCCGCCTATCAGGTCACAGCGATTGTGGGATTCACCTTTGGCCGCTGAAAATCTGTCCAGCGGGCGACATGAACCGCGCCTCCCCGCTGTACAATGTCCCCTATGGATCAGGTTTCGAGAAGAGTCTTCCTCGCGGGCACCGCCGCTACCGCCGCTTCCACCCCTGTCGCGATGGCAGCCAGCGCAGCCGCCAACACACGAATCGTCGGCGCCAACGACCGTCTTCGCATCGGCATCATCGGATGCGGCGGCATGGCCAACGGCCACATGCGCGCACTCAACCGCATGAAAGAGTCGCAGAACATCGAAATCGCCGCCGTTAGCGACATCTTCACCAAGCGCCTGGAGGCCGCGGCCCAACTCACCGGCGGCAAGCCCATCAAGGAGTATAAGCGCCTACTCGAAAACAAAGACATCGATTATGTTTTGGTCGCCACGCCCGAACACTGGCACGCGCAGATGACCATCGACGCCGCCGACGCCGGCAAACACGTCTACTGCGAGAAGCCGATGACCTACTCGATCGAGGAAGCGAAGAAGGTCGTCGCCAAGGTGAAAGCCACTGGCATCAAAATGCAGGTCGGCGTACAGGGCATGTCCGACGATTCATACGAAGCCGCGCACCAGCATGTGAAAGACGGCACGCTTGGCAAGGTGGTGCTCGCGCAGATCGACTACTCCCGCAACTACAAGGGCGACTTCTGGGTGTACCCCGAGGACCCCGATGCCAAGCCCGGCGAGAACCTCGATTGGAACGCATTCCTTGGCTCCGCGCGCAAACGCCCATGGGATCCCGAGCGCTTCTTCAGTTGGCG
Organism: Bryobacterales bacterium; assembly: GCA_016789785.1. Next base: position 11,587 of record JAEUQE010000033.1, on the reverse strand, counting down.
CCGCTTCTGGGATTATTCGAGCGGCATCGCCAGCGATCTCTTTGTGCACCGCGTCACACGCATCATCAAAGCACTCGGCCTCACGTTCCCCGAACGCGCCGTCGCCACAGGCGGCAAGTTCTTCTACACCGAAGGCAAGGCCGAAATCCCCGACACCTTCAACGTCCTGCTCGACTATCCCGAAGGCGTCACCGTGCAGCTCATCTCTTCCATGGCCAACGAAACGCCCGTCGATCATCTGCTCCGCGGCAGCAAGGCGACGCTCCAGTTCAATCGCACCGGCTTCACCATCACGCCACAAAGCGTGTCTGCATCGTCCATGCAGACCATCACCCATACCAAGAAGGGCGCCGAAGACATCGCACTGCATCACATCAATCTGCAGAATGCGATCCGCAAGAACGAAGCGCTGAAGTGCGACTGCATGCTCGGCTACTACGGCGTGGTGGCCGCGCGCATGGGCGTTGACTCGTACCGCCGGCGCAAGTACCTCGCATGGGACAAGACGAAGGAGCGTGTGGTCAATGCGTAGTTGGCTTCCGGTGATCCTCGCGGTGCTGCCTTTGAGCGCCCAGAACTACGATCTGCTGCTCAAGGGCGGACGCCTCATCGATCCGAAGAACAACGTCGATGCCGTGCGCGACATCGCGATTCGCCAGGGACGCGTCGCCGCAGTGGAAGCGGAGATCCCTGCAGCGCAAGCACGGCAGACCGTCGACCTCAAGGGCCTCATCGTTACGCCGGGCCTCGTCGACATCCATGTGCACGTGTTCCACACCACCGGCATCGCCGATGCGTGGGCTGGCGACAACAGCGTCTCACCAGACGCGTTCAGCTTCCGCACCGGCGTCACTGCCATGGCCGACGCCGGCAGCTCCGGTTGGCGCAACTTTGAAACGTTCCGCCACACGGTCATCGACCGCGCCCGCACCAAGGTCTTCGCGTTTATCAACATCGCCGGCTTCGGCATGATCACCGACATCACGGAGCAAAGCGACTTCCGTCCGGAAGAGGTCGCGCGCCTCGCTCGCAAGCACAAAGATGTTGTGGTAGGTGTGAAGTCCGCGCACTATCAGGGCAAGGACTGGAAGAGTGTCGATGCGGCCCTCGCCGCCGGCCGCCAGGCGAGCATTCCCATCATGGTCGACTTCGGCTATTTCCTGCGCGAACGCCCATACTGGCAGCTCGTCGCCGAGCGCCTTCGCCCCGGCGACATCAGCACGCACATGTTTCGCGCGCCAGTGCCCTACGTGGATGAGAACGGCAAGCTGTACCCGTATCTGCGGAAGGCTCGCGAGCGAGGTGTGAAGTTCGACGTCGGCCACGGCGGCGGAAGCTTCGTTTGGCGCAACGCAGTGCCCGCGCTGGAACAAGGCTTTTTCCCGGATTCCATCTCGACGGACCTGCACACGGGCAGCATGAACGGCCCCATGTTCGACATGCCGACCACCATGTCGAAGATGCTGGTGCTGGGGATGCCTCTGCCGCAGGTGATTCGCGCGTCGACGTGGAATCCCGCGCAACAGATCAACCATCCCGAACTCGGGCACCTCACCGTGGGCGCTGCCGCCGATATCGCCGTGTGGCAAGTGCTCAATGGCGATTTCGGCTATGGCGAACCCACCGGAGGACGCATCAGCGGCAAGCAGCGCCTGCAATGCGAGATGACGGTGCTCAACGGGCGCATCGTGTTTGATTGGAACGTACGCGCCGTGACTCGCGATTGGAAGACCCTGCCAAAAGATTACGGCGTGCGCGACGTGGAGTTCGTGATCCCGCCGCCCAGGCAGTAGACCGTCTACAGCCCCGTCAATATCGCGCCACTTGCGGGTCGATCTGCAGGCTCCACAGATCGATGCCGCCGCGCATGCTCTGGCACTCGCTCACTCCCTGCTCGCGCAGCCAGTTCACCACGGACATGCTCCGCATCCCGTGATGGCAGTACACGACCACGGTGGACTCATCGGCGATGGCTTCAATCTGTTGCAGCCGTGCCGGGATGGTATTCATGGGAATCAGATGCGCGCCTTCGATGTGCGCGATCTGGTGTTCCATCGGTTCACGGCAATCAATGAGGACGACGCGTTCTCCAGCGTCGAGTTTCTGTTTCACTTCCTGGGGTGTAATTTCAAGAGGCAGCACGTCTTCGATTGTAGCGGCTTACTCGGGCGAGTAGCGCAGCGCATACACCGAAGCCCGGCCTTGATCGCCGCCCTGGCCCAGGACCAGCAGAATCCAGTCCCGCACCGAGTCGTATACCATGGCGCGGTTCTGTCCAACCCGCACCGGCGGATCGCCGATCGCCGTCTTCCTCCACGTGTTGGCGGCCGGTGAGTACTCCCAGAGTCCGGGTCCGTAAGTCAGAAACACATCCCGGCCGGCAAGGTACACCGCTTCACGCATGCACGTGGGCGCCTCGCCTTGCGGCTTGCGGTTCACCCACCGGCGCGACTTCACGTCGAATGTCCACAATTCGTTCCGTGCCGTCCCAGCACCATGCAGGATCAGTTGGTTCCGTCTGGTATCGAAAGCGAGGCTCGTCATCTCGTAGAGATACTGGGGCGATGGGCCCGGCGCGCTGAGCCGCTCCCACGACGTGCCGCGTAGTAAGTAGACCGCGTTGTCTTCCTGCTGGCGCGCGTCGAACGGTAACTGGTAGCCAGCCGCGTTGAGCCGCGCCCGCCAGTTCACCGGCACACCCATCACCCCGAGAGGCGTAGTCACCAGCGTGTCCAACCCCAGCGGCGCCGGGCCCAGAACCACCCACTTCCGCTCCGCCATGCTGTAAGTGAAGGTAACAAACCTTGTGTAACTGGAAGGTGTCTGCACGATGGAGTCCGGAGCGGCCGCTGTTCGCGCCGGATAGTTCCTGAGCCACGCTGGTTCATATCCGGTGGTGAGCCGTACCGGCACAACCATAACCATCCGGTCCCCGGCGGGATCGTAGGAATAGATGCGGCGGCCGTGATCGGTCCACGGTTCGCCGTCAAACGTCAGGCCGGCGAGACTCGACGCGTGATTCCACAGACGCTCCGGATAGGATGGCGGATGAGGTTCCGGAATCCAGGTATGCGCGGCGACGTCATAATAATCCACATCGCTGCCTTCGTATCCGCAGTGCCCGCCGCCCCAATAGAGGATTCGCGACCGTTTGCTGTCGAAGGTCGCACTTCCCCAGGTGCGCGTTGGCGCGGCGCGGCCTGGGTTGTCGAGCAGCACCCATTGATTCTCGGGAATCGAACTGCGCGGTTTCCCCGGCGGGCTGGATTCGGAGGCGTACTTCGGCATGGGAGGATGCTCCACCGCCGCCACGGGCCCCTGCCGGATTTCTCCCAACCGGTAGCCGTAAGTGGTTCGTACCGGGAAAATCACATTGCATCCCGCGCGATCTCCCGGCGTCCGCGTGCTGGTGACTAACACCAATAGCCGCTTCTCAGGAGCGATGTCCGCACTGAGATAGAAGCCTGTGGGCACCTCACCGTCAAGCCGCGACCATTGATCCGCCGCCGCATCATATGCCCACATGTCGGTAAGGTCCTTGCGGTTGTACCCGCCGCCAATCAAGACCTTGCCGCTCACCGGATCGTACACCGTGAAGTGACCGGCTCGCGGCTCCGGCCCCGCGGCCTTCGACTGGCGCCACGCACGGCTCTTGAGATCGAAGATCCAGGTGTCGGCAAGATAGTGCCGCTGGCCGTCGCCGCCGAATAAGACGAGTAAGTGATTGCTCGTGTCCGTTACCAGCCTTGTGACCATCCGCGGAGGCGGTTGCGCCGGAAGCAGCAACTCGGCCCACGTATTCTCCTTCACACGGTAGACCCAGGTGCCCGTGTAACCGCGCGGCGGCCCGTTGCCGGTTCTCTCGGCCACGTGCCCGCCGCCGGACAGGACCAACTCGTCATGCAGGGGATCGTAAGCCAGGGATCCGCCCAATACCGGCGGCGGCGAACTGGTGGGGCGCAAGTCGTGCCAGCGCCTGCGTGCGACGTCGTACCGCGCGGTCAGGCCCCCCGTGAAGTAGTACAACGAACCGTCTGCCGGCCGGTAGGCGACTTGATCGAACACGATGTTCAGATCGGGGCGCGGAACGCCCGGTTCGTCATCCGTGCTCCCTCGCATCACGGTCCGCTCGCTTCCGGTAGTAAGTGCGGAGTAAGTGCGAGGCACATAGGCCAGCGGCAATCTGCGGCTCCATTCGCGGTCCATTCCAGGGGGAAGATGATTCGTCCAGCGTCTGGCGGCGGGATCGAAGGCGGCCACGTCATACTCCGGGACCTCCATCATAGGATGCTCCTGCAGGTGATCCATGGTCGGCGTCATGAAGCCCCACAGCAGGAAACTCCCGGAATTCTCCGCATAGCGGATGGCGCTGCCGCGGCGGGCGCCGAGTGGATCGCGATGTAACTCCACCCAGCGGTTCTCGGGCAACTCCTGCGCCATGAGTGGCAGCGCCGCGAGGAAGCTCATCGCGAGCATCATCGGTCTGAAGAACGGTTCGCGCAAAAGGCGCCTCCTGTCGGATGGTGAACGGGCTTCCGCCCACTGTATCACCCCCGGCGCATGTGGCTACCTCTTCACTGCCGACGCAAACAGCACCAGGTGCCCGCCGGGCTCCATCACGCCGATCTCGCGCATGCCGTAGAAGGTCGTGCGCTCCGGCAGAGCCACGGGCATTCCGGCGATCCGCTTCTTCAGATCCTCGAAGTCCTCCACCTCGATATACAGCACGGACTTCGAATTGCGGCAGTGCTCGGCGGTGGAAACCAGATCCTCCGCCGCGCTTTCGTGCGATTGCAGCATAAGTTCGGTTTGACCCTTGTGCAGCATGGCGAAGCCCATTTTGCCGCCGTGCGGCACTGATGCGGTCAGTTCGAACCCCATGCGCTTGGTCCAGAATTCGACCGACGGCTCCAGCGAAACCATGAACAGGATTGCGGTGATCTTCATGGCTCGATTGTAGTGCCGCGGCGGCGGCGGTGAATTGTAAGAAACGGCCATGCAGCCCAGCACCGTCAGCCGGGGTGCTATGATCATTGTTGGTACGGCCACACATTGCGAACGTGGCGGAATTGGCAGACGCACCAGACTTAGGATCTGGCGCCCAAAAGGCGTGGGAGTTCGACCCTCCCCGTTCGCACCATCCCCTTTCCTCCCCATAGCCCGGCAAGACAGATCCACCCGTTGGGCCGTCCGCAAATACGAAAGGCGGGCCGCCGGTGGCCCGCCTGCATCCTCAACGTTGAATCTTGCGGTAAGTCGATGTCAGCAGTTACTTCGTGCGATTCTCAACGCGGAGGTTGTTCTCCACGGAGAACACGCCGGCTACGCCGTTCGCCCGGAGGAACGCAATGTTGCGGTCCATCTCATTCATCACCACGCCTTCCAGCGAAACATTGCCGTTCTTCACGATGATGTGGATGCCGGGGATCGCGCCGAGAGCGTACCGGTCCAGGCCCGGCTGCGAGTAGATCGCACGGAACAGGCTCAGGCGCAAGCGGTCGTCGAACGGCGACAGCGGCAGAACCTCAATCTCATTGTGGACGCGAGTTACTCCGGGCACCTGTAACACCACGTTCTCCGCGCTTGACTTCAGCGTCGGCCGTGTGACATGGCCACGCAAAGTAACTTCATTTCCGTTCACCGTGAACGACATCGTGTCGAAAACGTTGTAGAACGGGAGTGTCACCAACTCCCTGCGGATCTTCGCCTCCGACGGAGCGGCGGATGTGGTGGACGTGGTTGCGGCGGAAGCGGTCAAAGCCAGTGCGAGCAAGCCTCCGGTAATTGCCATTGCGAGTTTGTTAGTTTTTTTCATTTTCGGCCTCCTTTGTGCTGCCTACACCGGAATCGACGAGTGATTGCCGGTTCCGGTTTCAATCACAGAAACGAAATCGGCATGCTCACGGATTTTCTCCAGGCAATCCGCGCGCGCGAGGTCCCATTGGATTCCGCCGGCGGTTCCGCCGCAAGATATTGAATCCCCGGAGGATACGAATGCGCACGGGCGGTGCCCGGTGGCCGACGAAGCCCCCGAATTAAGGTCCGCGGCATCCTGCAACGATGGGGTTACGAGCGAGGCGTGAAGCAGCATCCGCTCTGATACTCGCCGGGATCACTGTCCTTACGCCGGCCACCGGAGAGGCACATCGAAGTCCCCAGCCGGCACGGATGCACACCGTGGCCGATCAGTAGCAGGATGGAACGATCGGACCACGAAGCACGCATCTCGCCTGGTGGCAGTCCTGGTCGCTGCCCTTGCGGCAAGCAGCCCCGCCTCAGAAGCGCAACCGCTGCCGGGCCGCCTCCATCGCGCTGGCCGTCGGTTGCGTGGGCCGGATGCGCTCCACAAAGAACACGCCGTCATAGGAACGGAGCGCACGCTGCGGCGCGTAGCGTGGCCAGGCCGGATCGGGAATCAGAGCCCATCCGGTCTGATGCATCATTTGCGGCTCGTCGAGCCAGGACCTGGCCGCCGGCGGCGCCTCGCCCAAAGGCAGAAACACCGAGCCTTTCCTCGCCTGCTGGAAGTACCACGGAACCGAACGCTCCGGCGGCGCGGGTGGAGTCAGCACATGAAACCTGCTCCAGGCCAGATCATCGTCCACCACACGCGTATGGAACGACCCGGTTCCGAACTCGGCAGCCATCACGTAATACGCCTTGCCCAGCCGCTGCCGCAGTCGGCTCCCCAGCCTCTCCGGGCCGTCCGCGGCCAGATGCGAATTGAAGGCCGAAACCATTGCCTTTGCCTCCGGATACCGGTCCAACAGGCGGAGCATATTGGCGCCCATCGCCTGGTTTCGGACTTGCACGCCGGCCGCCTGCTGGACGCATTGCTCAATCACATCCATGTCCCAAATCGGGTCCGTCATCGGATCGGCCGTCTCCGGCGCGCCCCGGCCGGTTTCCCGAACGAATCGCGCCAGCGCCTGAACATCGGCGAGTATGTTCTTACCCAGCGCCGGATCATTCCGGCGGGGCCACTTCTCATCAATCTCGATCATGGGCCGGAAAAGCTGTTCGGCGGCCGCCGCGCGAACCGGGTCACGGCTGCGCAGCCAGGCCAGCACATTCGCCCGGCTCGCCGCCGTGTAGGCGAGGTCCAATCCGGCCAACTGCACTTTCCGGTTCGCTGCCGCAGTCTGGTTGTAGCGCCGCATCCACTCCACCTGCCCGGCCATTTCCACGGTGTCCCAAACGGTGTAGCCCTGCGCGGCGAGCACCGCATCCCGTTCGCCCTGGCCCGTGAGAATGTACTGATTCAGCGCCTTGCATGCCGAAAAGCTCGCCTCCAAGGCAAAGATCGTGAACCCCATCTCCTCCACGAGAAAGCGGAACAGACGGTCCTTGAACACCTGAAACTCGCTGGTTCCATGGTTGCACTCACCCGCGCCGAGAACCCGCACGCCCGAGAGGATCTTGCGGAGTTTCCCCCGGCTCCGTTTCGGAGGATCAAGCAACGAACCGCCAATCGCGACCGAATGGCGGGAGATGAAATCCAGAACCGGATCGCGCGGAGCGGCTGCGAGGATGCCCGAGCCGCCGAGTAGCGCTGCTGGAAATGTACGCCGGAGCATAAAGGATATTACACTACGGCGCGAGCCGCCCGCGCGTGTCCATAAGCGATTCGGATTCCGCAATTAGAGTGTGGAGGAATCTCTAAGTGGGGGCCACACCCATTCGAACAAAAACCAACTCGCGGGCCGGAGCACCGCCGGCGCGCCCGAAGTCACATACTCCCAACAGTGCGACGCTACACCAGATGCTGGTACTGTCCAATCAGGCGAAAACGTCCATCGACGACTTCTACACCCGCCAGACCGAGCTACTGGACGTCTTAAGTACCGCGGCCGGACAGAGCGGTTGATTAGTAAGAAAAGGGGAGTTTGCGACAGAAACTAGCTAGCGCGCCAGGCCCCATCCAACGTAGCTGTCGCGCGAATAGTAGTCCAATGGGCCGCTTGGTGGATTTTGATGATCGAACTGGCCAAGAGCACAAGCGATTGGCAGTTTCTTGAAGGAAATGTGGATCACTCGAGCCGTCTGTGCATGAATCCGTCTCTCCAACGCCTGTGGCCACAGACTGCGCAACTTATCGGGCGCCAGAATGTACTCGTAGTCGGGATACGCAGCGATGATCGGTATCTTGTAGCTATCAACGGCCTGCTCAATTTCGAACGGTACCCAGTCCGTGTCCAGGCGTGTCGCCTGTCCAATAATTAGCAGCATGTTCCGCGAGTTTCGAAGACGCTCCTGCAATGACGCCCTCAAGGTCGTTCGTTTGCTGGAGTCGCGCACTGAACTGGCCTTGTCGTGGCTGTTGATGAACGAGAAGTCAATGCCACTGTTCTCTGTCCATGCCTTCAAGAGGTTGTAGTACTTAATGTCCGAGGCAACAGGAACATTACTACCTTCGGCATGAAAGGCAACGTAGGTGCCATTACGGTACGCCATTATCGTTCCTTCCAATAATGTCCGAGCTGTCGGAGATTCAGCTCATCAATTTTGTTTGGCGTCAACACGATTCTTAGGTGACCAGTGACCATTTGTCGTCTTGAGAAGTCCACAAAAGAAAGAATGATCATGTGGACAAGCTCTCGCGTTGGCCAACCGACCCCCGACAAAGAGCTCCCGATCAGTGGGACGTTTAGCGTATCTCCACCCAGGACGGTCCGCGCTTTCGCCCAGAGGCCAGCAAGGGCTTCAAACATGAGCGGTACGTCTGCGCTGGCCTTGCATGTCTCGACGTCCGCGCGCGTGAATGCAAAAACTAGGTACCGCTTGTCGTTGGCGGTCAGGGGGACGGTCGTCCCGATCGGATATCGCGCTGACTTGCCCACCTGCTTATTCATGTGAACTGGTTGTATTCCCCCAAATCCGCGCGCGATCTGATCATCGAACGCCTGAGGATGCCCTCCGAAGCAACGTTTGATGAATTCCCCATGGAGGCTCGATGGCGAAACCGGAAGCCCCAGCTCACTCTCAAAGTACTCACTCACCTGAATTGCAGTGGTTCCGTCGAGAGCAAGAATGTCGCCGGCGAGCACCTCGACCTTGACGGTCTTGTCAAGAAACTGTAATTCGATGCGTCGCAGTTGCCGACCAGAGTAGACGCCATGAACAATGCTGAAGACCAGCGTTGCAGTTACCCATATACCACCCTTAAGGTGCGTCCACTCGGTGAAGTGATATGCCGCTTCAGTGATGGTCCAGAGCACGCTGAATGCAACGAAGGCATGTCCAGCAGATCTAAGCGGGTGTTTGGATATCGCCCTCGCGAGGCTCCGCAATAACTCAGCCACGTCGGTTTTCCTCCGCATTTTCGTGATTCGCCGAATCCGTGAAGATATCACGTCCGGACACTTGCTGTAGGGCATGGCGAACGGCTTCCGCGGAGGGCAACTGCGCGATCATCGCCACCATACCGGAACCTAACCAAATATCGCGTCAATCCCGAGTATACATGTTCGCATGAGTCCCGGCGCGCTCAAGTTGGCGGAGAGGACCCGAATCGAGGACGCAACATTGACCAATCCACTTGACCCTAATAGTCGCCAGCCTGGAGAGGCGGCCGTTTGCGGGATTGCTCCTGTGCGCGTCGGCAACGGCCTCCGGAAGACGCTGTTTTTGCGACGCACCGGCCCCGTTTTCCTGAATGCTTCTTTGCCTGCATCACGACGCTACCAGGAACCTTCACGCCACGCCAAACTGAGGCTGTTCAGAACCGCTGATTTGACTTGGTCGCTAGCCGTCTGATCTAAATCAGATCTTAATGAATGTAGGAGGATTTTGAAGTTTTCAGGCAGCTTTGATCTGCGGGAAAGCCTCGTAGATCAGCTTGTCGAGTTGGGCGTCCACGCGGTCCAGAGAGGCGCGGAGCGGGAACGGCAAGACTGCATCGTTGTCGGTAAACATCGCCACAGCCGGCCGGAAGACGCGAGCCTCCAGCCGCGAGAACAACCGCGCGACTTTCCAGCCGTACGGTGTGACGAAGTAGCGATGGGTCTTGGGTGGCCGGAAGATGAGGCCCTTCAGTCTCAGGCGACGCAGGTCCTAGGTCATCTGAGCGCCAGTGTATTCGGTGATGGTGACGCCCAGAAGGTCGGCGACCAAGGCGCGCAATTCGCGATTATGGAAGCCGTCGATCAGGTGCTGAAACAGGGTCAAAGCCAGGAGCAAGGCCATCACTCGGGGTTGCCCGAACTTCAGTGCTGGCGCCTTCTCACCGTCTGCCGTGACGGTTGGCTGCACCACGCGTTGGATACTGTCGCCGCTCAAGCCGCTGTTGTGGCTGACGCGTTCGACCTCCAGCAAGCGCCGGTTGATTTCACGGCCGATCTTCTGCAAATAGGGCAGATTGGATAATCCCCTATTGACGTCGAAGTCCTTCGGGTTGCGGAAGGTTCCCTCTGTCCGGCAACCGCGGCCTTCTTTGAAATACTGCTTCAGGTCGAAGTTCTTGTAGCTGATGTGCAGGCTGGGATGCCCGCCGTCCTGAATCACGCGCGTGCGGAACTCCCCCGGCGTTTTCTTGGTCACCACCCGATCGAACACCAACTGCACCCGGTCCGGCCGGCCCAGGTCCAGGTTGTCGCGGATGATTTCTTCGAAGAACTCGCGTCCCCGCAAGGGCCGATCGAAGATTTGCGTGAGACTCACTTCCATTTGCCAGATCGATAGATTCCAATCGTAACCGGCTTCACGATCTTCCCTCGGCAACGGCAGCGGAATCCGCGCCAACCATTTCCGGAATACCCGATCGATGTCCTCAGGCCCCAGCGAATCGCAGATGTGCTGCAACTTCTCCGGCGCTCGGAATTAGCCTGCCATCGCAACCGCCACCCCGCATCAACGCCGCCCAGACTGCGTCCGCGCTGCTTCCAACTCAGCCCGTTTTGTGGTGAAGACCTCCGGGTCTCCCGAACGAACAATCAACGACTTATCCTGTGTAAAACTCACGAACTGCGAAAGTCAGGCTAGCTAGTATTACTCTGTTAAGTATATACATCTAGCACTCGGTGTTAAGGGAGTACTGGCTTCGACTGCGCCAACTTCTCGGCGCCTTTTACTGCGGAGCTTGCTCTCGTTGAGCGTCAGTGTCGAGATCGACTTCATCCACACACGTCTGCAGCCCAGGTCGCGGGCCAGTGTGCCATGACGCTTCACACCACTCCACCTGTCTGAGCTTGTCCACGGCAAGACAGCGCCACCCAGCAGCCTCGCCGGCCGCGCTGTGGCTGCCTCCCCCGAACTGGTAGCACAAGACACGAAGCCGTCCCGACTTCCGGCCCAACACATGCGGACACAACAGCCTTTTCTGCTCATCGTAGACCGCCGCCACAGGTTGCCGCCGTCTGATCGCCAGACGCAGCAGTTCATATACTTCGGCAACTGCTCTGCCATCCGCGGCCTGTTGAGTCATCCCCTTCAGGATATGCATTTCACCGGGCGTCTACAGTGGATGACGCGGACTTTTTCAAATACGGTTCCGCAACAACTGCAAGAGCCGGTCGCTCTCACCAGCCAAGGCTGGATCGCTCGCAGGATCTGCTCCCACGTCACACCAGAAGTTTTTTTTGGTGCGGTT
>JAEUQE010000339.1 GCA_016789785.1 Bryobacterales bacterium | reverse complement strand
GAATGCGGCGAAGGCATCGCGTTCCTGGCCGCGCTTCTTGTCGGTGAGGCCGAGGCGGTAGTAGGCCTCGCCATAGTTCGGATCTTTCTGGAGGGCTTTGCGGAATTGGAGCGCCGCGTCTTCGAGCTTGCCCTGCTCGAAGAAGCGGGCACCCCGTTCGACATAGTGTTCGCGCGAGGAGAACTGTCCACACGCGGTCAGGCTGAGAAGGACGAGCCAACAGGTGGGAAGAATGCGCACAACTGCAACGTAGCAAGGCGGATAGGAGAGGTCAATCCATCGGGGGAGCCAGGGTGCGGCGCGACCTTGGTACTAGTACAAAACCGTTCGGACTGGGACTTCAAAACGCTTGTGGCGCACCCGGCGACGCCTGTATGATTAGTCTTCCGGCGGTAAGTGTTTCTTCTTAGCGCCAGGAGTCTGTCAAGCCTTAGGGCATCGCTAGATGACTGATTGCATTGACTGTACGTACAATCCAGCCGTGTGAAGCTGGGGATTTTTTCGGAGGAATTGATGACCACACTTCTGCGTTCGCTTGCGCTTTCCGCGGTTGCGATAGCTAGCCTGTCTGCGGCGCCTCTCACACCGGATTATCTTGGAGTACCGCGCTACATCACCGTCACTAGCTTCAGTCAGAATCTAGCCAACGGTGGGGAGTTCAATGGGCGCGTGCTGAATACAGGTACCTCCCTCCCTGCAAACTCAGCAGGATTTACGAACAGCAACTCCATCGCGACGAAGTTCTGGTGTGTCGACTCACAACTGTACTTTTCCTTTAACGACTTCGGTTATGCGAATATCGTCGGCATCAATCAACTCCCCGGACTTGCGAATGCCGTCCGATACGGAAACATCTCTGCGAATGCGCCAGCCGACCCTGGATGGACGAATCATTCCTTCGCCATTGCTGGAGGAGGAACAGTCGCGCTTCCGACTGCTGCTAAAGACCGCTACTTGATGGCCGCCTATCTGGTCAGTCGATACTCTTTCGTTGGGTCGGGTAATGCTGGGAATAATAACACTAACATCCAAAAAGCCATCTGGTCGATCATGCACAATAACACCGCAACTGCGGATGACGGTGGCACCGCAGGAAATGACGGACCATTTGGGGCGGGTGTAATTGATAAGGGTGTAACGAGCAATACTCTTGCGGGTACTGTCAATACCCAGAGCATTGCTTGGTGGGTGAACAAGGCAAACACGGAGTATGCGACCAAGGTCGATCCGACTAAATGGGCGATCGTCAGTTGGCTTGTCACTTCTCAAGGTAGTTTGTTGGGAACCAACGGAAATGAGCGCCCATCCGTTGACCGCCAGACCTTCCTTGTCCAAGTAGTCCCCGAACCTGGTTTCTACGGCGTCCTCGCCGGCGGCCTCGGCATTCTCCTGTGGGGAGTTCGCCGCCGCAAGACCGAAGTCTAACTTCTGACTGACTCCGCATTTCCTCCGAACACCTCCGATGTCCCGCGAGGCCGGCTCCGCTGGTTTCGCGGGTTTTGTTTTTGGCCGACTGCAACGCCGGACAGCGCTACAATGAGATCCGGTGAAGAGCTGGCTCATCATCGCCGTCGCACTGCTGGGCGCCTGCGTAGCAAGTGGCCAAATGGACTTGACTCTCCTCACATCGCAGAAGACCTACAAGGCTGGTGAGCCGGTCCTCCTCACCTGGAAACTACAGAACTCCAGCCGGCAGCCTTGGATCGTCTTTTCGCACACCGCCACACCCGGTGGCGATCACTACGACACCCTCACCCTGGAAATCGAAGGCCCAGGCGGCAAACGCCGCATGGTATTGATGGACCAGAGAACCGCGTCTAAACAGGTGGCCTGCCAGTTGGAGTCCGGAAGTTCGCTCGAAAATACACTCGACCTTGTCCGGTGGACAGGGTCCTACAGTTATCCCTTGACGCCCGGCGCCTATTCAATCTCCGCCAGGTATGAGATGACCAAGGATCACGGCGCGTCCATCCGCATGGCAGAGGTACAGTCCTGTGCCGGCGGACAGCCGGTTCGTGGAGCCAAGGCGTCGGCATGGACCGGCAGCGCCGCGGCGCCAAAGATTTCCTTCTCGATTACCCCGTAGCCTAATCTAAGGTGTTGCAGCCAACCGGCGGCGCACTACGATCAACACGATGAACCCGATCGCCAGCAGCCCGTAGAACGATGGCTCCGGCACGTAGCTCAGATCAAACCCGTAGCTGACGCCATTGTAGACCGTCAGAATCCGGTCCGTGATCTTTTTATCCGCATCCGTCTTGAACGTGACCGTCGACAGCAACGCGATTCCCCGGAACGATGCAGGAATCGAGTAGTAACCCATTGGTTTGTCGTAAAAGGACTTATCCGTGTATTGGAAGGGATAAATCGGGTCGCAGTAGGCCTTTTCGGAAGGACTTGCGGGAATATTACTCGGTGTGGTGTTCGATGCACCAGAGGGCGTAGGAATCGGTTCACATGCCTTTCCAAACTCACCAGATCCACTTGGCCCTCCGCTAAACGAGAAGGTGTCCAGCGTGTTGTATGGGTTCGTCTTATTGACCCCGCTTGGCGGCTTGTAGTTGATATACAATCCCTGTGTCCAGACTAGCTGATCGAGAGACGGACCCGTCGCACCACTGTTGTACTTAACCCCGATATCAATCTCCATCCCACCCACTCTTTCGGGTGGCGCCAATGCCTTGAATGTATTGATGTTGAACTTCATGTCCAACGCACCACCGTCCTGGAGAGTCCACTTATCCGTATTTCCGCTATTCCAGTTGTCGAATGCTGACTTGAAAGAGTTTGTGTTGCCAGGTGCTGTTCCGTTGAAGTTCCCTGTCAGGAACGCGGAGTTCATGTCCACCAGATTAGTGTTGTAAAACGCTTTTGAGGTGCAGTCATGGAGGGTCACCGTACCACTTTGGTTGAGGCAAGTCGGAGTTACCGCCTTGTCGGTTGCCGGGTTCGGGCCCATCAGGGAAGCTGCGCCAAACAGGTAAGAGGGAAACGCGACGGCCATCAGGCCGGCACTCAGGAAGAGCCGATTCGACCACATTGTCATCATCAACCCCCAAGCGAGTATTGGATAGAACTGCATGGAGGTCAAGGGGAATCCAGGTGCGTTGACCGAGAAAACGTACCATACGTACCAACCCATCTCACAGCTTTCGGCTAAGGTGAAGCCGGCGGCGCCACGCCCACAGCCCGAGCAGACTCATCGCAAGCAAACCGCCGAGTGATGGCTCTGGCACGTAGCTGAGGTCGAACCCGTAGCTCACGCCGTTGTACACAGTGAGAATACGGTTGGTGACGTTGCCCGAGGGGTCCTTCTGAAAGGTCACAGTGGATAGAAGCGCGATCGCACGGAATGACGCTGGAATCGAATAGAAGCCCATCGGATTGTCGCCCAGATACTTCTGCGTGGACTGGAAGGGGTAGATCGGATCACAATAGGGCCGGCTGGGTTCCTCTGGAATGTCCACTGGCGTCGAGTTCGAAGAGGAAGCTGGCAGAGGAGCGCATGGTTTGCTGAACTCGCCACGCCCGTTGGGAGTGCCGCCGCCGCTGAAGGAGTATGTATCTAACGAGTTGTAAGGGTTCTTGGCATCGGACAGGTTCGGCGGTTTGTAATTGACATAAAGCCCCTGCGTCCATGCCAATTGATCCAGAGTGGGCCCGTTTGTCGCGCGGGTGTACTCCAGAATCACGATCTGGATCTCCATTCCGCCGGTAGTTCCAGAGGTGGCTACCGCGTTGAATGCGTCCAGCCGGAACGTGATATCCAGCTCACCGCCGTTTTGCAGAGTCCACTGGTTGCCATGCGTACGGTTCCAATCGTCAAAGGAGGACTTGAAGGAATTCGTGTTCGCCGGTGCCTTGCCATTGAACGCTCCAGGCAGGAACCCTGAGTTCATATCGACAAGATCCGGATTATAGAAGGCCCGGGAAGTACAGTTGAACAGAACCACCGTGCCCGTTTGGTTCAGACATTCCGGGACCATCTCCTTGTCGGTATTCGGACGCGGACCGATGAGCGTAGGGCCTGCGAAGAGGCGCACGGTGAGCGCCAGGAAACTGGCTCCCATCAGAAGACGGGTAGTAGAGGTTGCCATGATTATGATCATTTCCGCCAGCGAGTACCCTGCGAAACGGCGACAGGTCAAGGTATACCGCGGGCAAAAGTTACTTACATAAGCCCGTTATTTAGTTTGCACGAGCTATTAGTTTGCTCGAATCAATGCCGACTCGATCTCTGGAATCATCCACACCGGAGGCTTCGACTTCAGGGCAGCTTGCAACTCGGCTTTTGCCGCCGGCTTGTCGCCACGCTGCAGAAGTACGAGCCCGTAGTGATAGCGAAAATTGTGATTTCCAGGATACTTTACCGCCAAGCTGCGGAAGGTCTGGAGCGCTTCGTCGAATCGCTTGCGCTTGAATTGGATCCAGCCAAGCGTGTCCGTCGAATCCGCCGCACGGGGACTCTTCTCAAGGGCGCGGCGGACCAAGGCTTCGGCCTCATCCAGACTCCCTCCGGACTCCGCGATCAGGAACGCCAGGTTATTCATCACAGCTACATCGTTCGGATTCATCGCAAGCGCCTGCCGGTAGCCCTGGATCGCCTCCCTCTTTCTGCCCATCAGATCCTGTAGCTGAGCAGCCAGAATCACTGGCAGCACATGGGCGGGCGCCGCAGCCTTCGCTTTTTCCATTTCGGCCAGAGCTTGCGGGAACTTCCCAGCCTGCTGATAAGCGGTTCCGAGATAGATTCGCAACTCCGCCGACTCAGCATTGCTGCCGGCCAGAGCCTCGTAGTTGTGAATCGCACCCGCATGGTCACCCGCATCCAGTTGAGTTCGCGCCAGAAGGCCGCGAATTGCTTGGGATTCCGGGAACTCCTTGAGTCTGGCCTCCAGGAAACGTATAGCGTCGGCATCCCGATCCTGGGCAGCCAAGGACTCCGCAATACCCCGGAGCGCCCTTGCATCCCACTTCGAGCGATCGGATAGTTGCCTGAACTGCTTTTCGGCGGCGGCCGCTTTTCCCTGTTTCAGATCGAGGATGGCGAGTTGAAACTCCACCTCCTGATCGCCCGGCAGTTCACGGCGCAGGCGGGACAGTTCTGTGCGCGCTTCGCCATGACGCTCCAGTCCAATCAGACTCACTGCGCGCAACAGGCGGACCTTCGGAAGCCCCGGATTGAGGGCGAGCAGATCATCGGCAGCCGCAAGACCTTCGCGGAAATCGCCGAGATTTTCGCTGAGCTGAATCAGGGCGAGCCGCGCGGGAAGAAGATCGGGGCGGTGCTTGATGGTATCCCTGAACTGACGCCGGGCATCTTCCAGTTGGCTGTTGGCCAACAGAGCTCTCCCATATTGAAAACGCCAGATGCCATTCGCTGGCGACTTGGCCACCAGTGGTTTCAGATCCGCGAGGGCCGTCTTCACCTGATCCGGCTGCCGGGAATCGATAAGGATGGAAGCTTTCACCACACGCGCCTCGTCATTGTCTGGCTTGAGCGTGAGAATTTCTTCCACAACCTTGAGTGCCTCGGCGGGCTTTCCCTCGGTAAGCAGCGCATCGGCGATGCGTTCCAGATACTCCGATTTCTCGTTGGGATGTGCTTTCAGACCGCTCTGATACATCCCAATCGCCAAGTCTGGCTGCTGCATCCGAAGGTAGAAATCTCCCACCAACAAATGGCCGTTTCCATAATCACCGGACCGGGCCAGGATCTCGTTGAGTGCGGCCTCCATTGCGTTTCGATCCCGAGCCTGCGCGAAGTGAGCCGCCAGTTGGATTGCCGCGGGCCCATCCTTCGGGTTGTTCGCAATCCTCATTCGCAGCACCGCCTCCGCATCCCCAGGCCGGTTGCTCTGCATGTAACGGCCATAGAGGAATTCGTAGGGCGGCGCAATCTCCTTGCGGTTGCGGATCAGGTCCTGGCAGAGTTTCTCGGCCTCAACGAAACGGCTGGCCCGGAACAGCAGATTGGCCCACGGTACCGCTACACGGGGATCGAGCGGCTTCAGACGGTTCGCCTGTTCATACCACACCAGCGCATCAAAGACGTTGCCTTTCAGCGCCGCGCCGCCTGCCTTCAGCCGGAGCCCTTCGAACGTACCGGAAGGGCTTTGCGAGAGTTCTTCCGCCACCTTCCGCAGTTGGTCGAAGAGGATGTCGTTGGTCTGCCGCTCCTGCGCGAGAATGGTCAGCAACAAGCCGCCAAGTTCGGTCTTCGCGTCCAGGTTTTTTGGGAGTAACTCCACGGCGCGAGTGAGAAGGGCATGGGCCGCGGGCAGATTGCCGCGCTGGATGTCCAGCTTTCCAAGTTCGCGATAAGCTTCGCCGAGATTCGAATCCCGTTGAATCGCTTTGCGGAGGTTGACGGATGCCTCTTCGAGATTGCCAGCCGCAACAGCCTGTTTGCCACGCTGCAGATAGGTGGTGGAACTAATTCGGCAGGACAGGAAGAAGAGGAGCGGAGAGAAGACGAGCAGCGATCGGGCGATCGGATGCTTCATGGCTTCCACGCCTTTCGTACGGCGGTGCAGAGGCTCATGCCTCGTCACCAATGCCTGTTGGGTGACTCCAGTATACACAGAATCAAGCGGAATGATTCGCGGATTCGGATAAACCGGCCCACTCCGATTTACTCCTTCCAGCCACGCCGCTTCGCCTCGGCAAACTCCGCTTCGGCCTCCTTGCTCTTTCCCGCCGCCTTCAACGCCAAGCCGTAGTGCTGCCGGAAGCTCGCCTCCCCCGGCACCCGGGCCACCAGCGGACCCAACACATTCACCGCATCCTGCGCCCGGCCCGCTTTCCAATACACGTATCCCAACGTGTCCACAAACTGGGGATCGGCGTTCGCGCCACGACCGGCGCGCTCGGCAAGCGGCACCGCTTCCGCGGCACGGCCCAGCCGTTCCGCCAGTAAGTAAGCCAGGTTATTGGCCGCAATCGCACTCCGGGGCTCCAGTTGCAGCCACTCCCGGTACGCCGCTTCCGCCTCCACATCGCGGCCAAGCCGCTCCAGGGCCTCCGCGCGCACCGCGAAGACGGCAGCCTCGGCCGG
>JAEUQE010000338.1 GCA_016789785.1 Bryobacterales bacterium | reverse complement strand
CGGGCATTGCGAGTGGCGGTGTTCTGCTTGTAGTAGTACTCGAAGAAGCTGCCTTTGGAATAATCGCGCTGAATCAGGCGTCCACTGGGCGTATAGAAGCGTGCAATGGTGAGCAACAGCGAGCAGTCGCCGGACAACTCGTAGGGCGCCTGCACCAGACCTTTGCCGAAAGTGTTATCGCCGAAGATCCATGCGCGATCGTGATCCTGCAAGGCACCCGACAGAATTTCCGAGGCGGATGCGGAGCCGCGATCCACCATCACCACGAGAGGATACTTGCGGCCTGAATTTCCGCGGCGGGCGGTGTAGGAATGCTCCGTGGAGATTCGCCCGCGCTGCGAAACGATGGATTGGCCGCGATCGAGGAAGCGCTCGACCACCGCTACGGCCTCCTGCAAAATGCCGCCGCCGTTGTCGCGCAGATCAATGACCAGGCCTTCGATCTTGTCTTCACCAAGAGACTTCAGCGCGTGCTCAAATTCGCGGCTGGTGTTCTGATTGAAGGACTCGATCTTGATGTAGCCGACGCCCGGCCTCAACCACACGTAGGTCGGGACACTGGGACGCTCCACCTGATCGCGATTGAGATCGTAGGTGACCAGGTCGAAGCGGCCTTCCCGTTTCACGGAGACCTGGACCGGCGTACCTCTCGGACCTTTGAGCAATAGCACGACATCTTCCACCGTGGCTTTCTCGGTGTTGTTGCCGTTTACGCGGAAGATCTGGTCGCCGGGCCGCAGACCAGCCTTCTTGGCGGGCGACCCCTCGAAGGGATGCTGCACGGTGACGTGGCCGTTGCGGAAGCCGACGAGCATGCCGACGCCGAAGTACTGGCCGCGTTGATTCTCGCGGAAACGCTGGAGTTCTTTCGGATCAAAGAAATTGGAGTGGGGATCGAGCGTGCGCAGCATGCCCGGGATTGCGCCTTCGTAGAGGACCTTTTCCGCGCTGACCTTGTCCGCGAAGTTCGATTCGACAGCTTCGAAGACCTTCGTAAAAGTCTTGAGGCTGTTGGTAATGTCGTCGCTGCCGGAGTCCGCCGGCAGTGCGATACCCGCCGTGGCCATGAACAGGGCGAGCGGAAATACAAGTGACCTAAGGGCCGTGCGGGCACGGGATGTCATGAGAGGCGCTCCTCCACCTTGACTACAGTATAGACCTTGACTACAGTATAGACCCGAAAAACAGGCCGGTGTTCAGCTATCCCCTTAGACGCGCGAGGAGGGCACTTCGTCGGCAACAATTTTGAAGCGGTGAGCGATTTCTTTGTGGGGATCAGGGAAGCCAGCCGAGTTCGTCGCGAAAGAGGGCCTTGCCGCAGTTGTTCGCACCGATCAACACATTGACTTGCGGATCACACGGAATGACGGCATTCGCGTATGGCTCAAATCGTGCGACTTCTATGCTGTCAACCGGCACTCTCTCATCCTACGCCAACACGTCGCTACTCGTCCTCCGGCACGGCTGACCCGGCGAGGCGCAGCAAGTGTCCGTCGGGATCGCGAAAAGACGCGAGTTTCACCTTGCCTGGAATCACCTGCGTGGGCCCGAGGAACTTCACGCCCCTCGATTCCAGAATCTTCCGCGCCTTCTCGATGTCGCCTTTGACACCGAAGTTCAACACGGTAGACCCGGCTACCGGAGGACGTTCTGCGCTTGCTTTCGACAGGCCGATCTCCAATCCGCCGATCCCCGCTTCGAGGTGCACGAAGCCCAGATCGTCCCGGCGCTCGGTCAACTTGAATCCGAGAGTGTCCGTGTAGAAACGCACGGAACGGTCAAGGTCGGCGACCTGCAGTTGAATCAGCAGCGTGTTGCGCCACGGCACATCGGGAGCTGGCTCCGCCACGGCACTGATTGCGGCCAGGAACACAAGCAAGGGAAGTCGCATTCGTAACGTGTCCTTTCGTTGCAGCATGTGTGCCGCTTCGCTCAAGAATGGTTGCATCGGAAAAACCGCGGCCGCCATGCAACCCTGGCATGGCCGATCCGCACTCATTCAAACGTGGCCGAAGAACGCAGCGATCTGGAGCGCAGGCTGGCGGAGGAATATCTCCGCACACATTCCGACGAAGCATTCCGCGTGCTGTATCAGTCGCATGCCGCGACGATGTTCGGGATCGCACTGCGGCTGACGAGCGGCGCCCGGGAAGAAGCGGAGGAGGTGTTCCAGGAAGCATGGATGCGCGCGTGCGCAAAGATCGAGCAGTTCCGTTGGGAATCGACATTGCGCACATGGCTGATCGGGATTCTGGTTCGATGCGCGCACGAACACATGCGGAAGCGATATGGCCGTAGCGATCGCACTCTGTCGTTCGAGCCCGCGGCGCCGTTTGTGACGCCGATGCTCGATCTGGAGCGCGCGGTGGCAGCGCTGCCGCCGGGCTTCCGCATGGTTCTGGTTTTGCATGATGTGGAAGGCTACACGCATCAGGAGATCGGCGTGATGCTCGGCATTGAGGCGGGCACGTCGAAGAGTCAACTCTCGCGGGCGAGGAGGCTGTTGAAGACATGGATGGGAACGAGCGAAACGAGTCCGGCTACGAAGAGTTGAGCGCATCGCTTGCTTCGGACTTGCGTGGTCTGAGACGAGACGTTGCGCCGCGGCGGGAGGTGGAGGCGCGTCTGATGAGCGAGTTGCGTCTGGGCCGAACGCATTCGCGGACGCGCAGGGTTCTGCCTCAATGGATGGCGATCGCGGCAGCGCTGGCCGTCACATACGCGGCAGGCTGGTACTCGGCACAGAGGCCCGCTGCAACGGTCCGGCCCGGCGACCGCTACGTGCTACTTCTTTATGGCGAGTCCCAACTGAAGGACTCCGTGGAAGCGCACCGCCGGTGGGCCGTGGATCTACACAAGAGGGGCATTCTGATTGGCAGCACGAAACTCAAGAAGGAGGCCGTTGATATGGGCTCACCCATGCCGTCCGATGGGTCTCTTGGCGGGTACTTCGTCATTCGCGCGGACTCGCTGGATGAGGCGTTGGGTATCGCCAATCAATGTCCGCATCGAATGGGCGGCGGGCGTGTGATCGTACGGCCAGTCGATCCCGTGTGAGGTCTGACTCTCGCGGCCGGCGTGGCCCTCGCTGAGATGGGCACTTGAGTTGTTAGGCTGGAAAGAGCCTCGCGCATGCCCCAGTTCATCGTCTTCCTCAGCGCATTCCTGCTCTTCCAGATGCAGCCGTTTCTTGGCCGCTACATCCTGCCGTGGTTCGGCGGCAGTCCCGCGGTGTGGGCAGCGTGCCTGCTGGTGTTTCAAACGTTGCTGCTAGCGGGCTACGGCTATGCGCACTGGCTGCCGCGAATCCAGATGCATTGGCTCCTCCTGGCGGGCTCGCTCGCATTCTTGCCTCTGGGCCCGAACGCGGAGATCTGGAAGCCGGTGGCGATCACGCATCCGACGCCGCAGGTTGCGTGGCTGCTGCTGGCCACCGCGGGCTTGCCCTACTTCTTACTCTCGTCGACGGGACCGTTGGTCCAACGCTGGGTCCATGCAACGGGTGCGAATCCGTACCGGCTCTACGCCTATTCCAATGCGGGTTCGCTACTGGGCCTGCTGAGCTATCCGTTTGTACTGGAGCCGCTGCTGACGCTACGCATGCAGGGATGGTTGTGGTCCGTGCTCTATGTGGTCTACGCCGGAGCGATCGCGTTGTATTCGCGGCAACACCGGCAGGTTCCTCCCGATGAAGCAGCACGAGTGCCGGTGAGGAGTTTCGCGGGTTGGATGGCGCTGTCCGCGTGTGGAACGGCGCTGTTGATGACCGCCACGAATCAGATCACGCAGGACATTGCCATCTCGCCATTTCTTTGGGTGCTGCCGTTGTGTCTCTATCTCCTCACGTTCCTTTTGACGTTCGACAAGGAGGACAACTATCAGCGAATTCCTTACGCGCTACGAACGGCGGTGCTGGTGCCGGCTGCGTGCGCCGCGACGATTGTGGGTCTGCGGCTTCCGTTGTGGGTTCATCTGATCGCGGCGTGCGGCGCGATGTTCTCGGCCACTATGTTGTGCCATGGGGAACTCGCCAAGTCGAAGCCGGAACCGTCGAAGCTGACCACGTTCTATCTTGCGATGGCGTCGGGTGGCGCGCTCGGCAGCTTGATGGTTGCGGTGGTAGCGCCGATTCTGACCACCTCGCTGGCGGAGTATCCGATTGCGCTGGCGGCTGCCTGCATCCTGGCGCTGGTCTCATGGAGACAGGCGGGATTCACGGCCGGCACGTTCTGGTTCCGCGCGGCACGGACGGGTTTGATTTTCGCAGCGGCGATTGCACTGCTCAGCATGGAAGGCGCGGAGTTGGGCCAGACGATCGCCGCGAGCCGCAACTTTTTCGGGGTCCTGCGCGTGACCGGGGACAGCGTGAAACGCACTTTGAAGCACGGCCGCATCACTCACGGGTTTCAGTTTCTGGACAACGCGCGGAAGCTGCAGCCTACCGCTTACTTCGGCCACGATTCCGGCATTGGACTGGCGATGCGGCACATGGACCGGAGGCCGCTGCGCACCGGTGTGATCGGGCTCGGCGTCGCGACCATCGCCGCCTACGGGCGCGAGGGGGACACGATTCGCTTCTACGAAATCAACCCCGATGTGGAGCGTTTCGCGCGCGCGTACTTCACCTATCTGAGCAGTTCGCGCGCACGTACGGAGGTGATCATCGGTGATGCGCGGATTCAGCTTGAGCGCGAGGAGGCGGAGCCATACGACATACTCGTGATCGACGCGTTTTCGAGCGATGCGATTCCCGCGCATCTGCTGACGGCGGAAGCAGCCGCGGTGTACAGGCGCCGGCTGAAGGACGATGGACTGCTGGTAATGCATCTCACGAATCAGTATCTGGAGTTGCCACCGCTGGCGCGTGGAATCGCGGCGCGGCTGGGATGGCAGGCTGTGCGCGTGCGGTCGGCGGAAGATGCGGAGCGGGGCACGGCAAGATCGACGTGGGTGGTGGTGACTGGGAACCCTGCGGTGCTGGCGGCGATTGCGCCGTCGGCAGTGGCTTGGGGCGACGGCGACCCCGCACCCACGCTTTGGACGGATGACTCGATCAATCTCCTGAAGGTGGTGAAGCTGCGCTAACGTCCATGGTTGCCTACGTCCAACGCCGCGGGCAGTGCTGCTGTTATCATCATCCAAAGGCTCAATCTGACGGCTTCAATCGATTCGCGGATGATCGTCGAAACACAATCGGTACGCTTTGACTCGCTCGCGCTGGACTGCGGCGTCACCATATCGCCCGTCGACGTCGCCTACGAGACCTATGGCGAATTGAATCCAAACAAGACCAACGCCATTCTGGTTACGCATGCGTTCAGCGGCGATTCGCACGCGGCGGGCATCAGCAAGGAAGACGGGCGCCCCGGCTGGTGGGACAACATGATCGGGCCCGGCCATGCGTTCGATACAAACAAATACTTCGTGATTTGTTCGAACGTCATCGGCGGCTGCCGGGGCACCACCGGTCCGTCGTCGATCGATCCCGCCACAGGCCAGCCATACGCGATGAGTTTCCCCATGATCACGATCAGCGACATGGTGCGTCTGCAGAAGAAGCTGATTGATCACCTCGGGATCCCGAAACTGCTGGCGGTGGCCGGGGGGTCGATGGGCGGCATGCAGGTGTTGGAATGGGCAGTGCGGTATCCGGACTCAGTGTGCGCGGCATTCCCGATCGCGACCACGGCGCGCCACAGCGCACAGCAGATCGCGTTCAATGAGGTCGGCAGGCAGGCAATCATGGCCGACCCCGATTGGAATGGCGGCAACTACTACGGCGGCAAACTGCCGGGCCGCGGTCTGTCGGTGGCGCGAATGGTGGGCCACATCACCTACATGAGCGACGAATCGATGAAGGAGAAATTCGGCCGGAGATTTCGTAGCAGAGAAGCCGAAGCGTTCAACTTCAACGACGTTTTCGAGGTGGAAAGCTACCTGCGCTACCGCGGCAGCCAGTTTGTAGACCGTTTCGACGCGAACAGCTATCTGTACATCACGAAGGCGATGGACGTGTTCGATCTCGCGCAAGGCTACAGCACGATCGCGAACGCGCTGGAACAGGCGGCGTGCCGGTTCCTGGTGATCAGCTTCACTTCGGACTGGCTGTACCCGACTTACCAGTCGCTGGAGATCGTGAGCGCGCTACGCAGCCGCAACCGGGATGTGGCGTACTGCGAGCTGTCGTCCAACTACGGGCATGATGCGTTCCTGGTCGAGGTCGGCGAGCAGACGGAACTGGTGCGAGGGTTTCTGGCGTCGACTTACAGGGAGGTCGCTTAGGGTATGGGCGCGCAGGCACAGCCGTTGACGCATCATCGACTGGTGCAACAGGTGCTGGGGCGCGAGGACTACGCCATTATTGGCGAGCTTGTGGAGCCCGGCTCGCTGGTGCTTGATCTGGGATGTGGCGATGGCGAGTTACTGGAGTGGCTGGCGAACAACAAGCGGGTGCGGGCGCGTGGCGTGGAGATCTCGCGGGAGCTTGTGCAGAAGGCGATTGCACGGGGTGTGTCCGTGTATCAGGGCGATATCAATCAAGGCCTGATCGACTATCCCGACCGCACGTTCGACTACGTGATTCTCAGCCAAACGCTGCAGCAGACGCAGAAGCCACTGCAGATCCTGAAAGATATGTTGCGGGTGGGCAAGCGGATCATTGTGGCGTTCCCGAACTTCGGGCACTGGCGGGTGCGATGGTCTCACTTAGTAAGTGGGCGCGCGCCAAAGACGGGCCTTTTCCCTTACACCTGGTACGATTCGCCCAATATCCACTTTCTTACCGTGGACGACTTCGAGATTCTGTGCGCGGAACAGCACTGGACCATCGAGAGGCGTTATTATCTTGCCGGCAGCCAGCGTGTCGGCATGCTGTCGAACCTGCTGGCGGAAGTCGCGGTTTACCTGATCCGGACGGAGTAACGCCCACGGGGTATCGCAACGGCAATCGCAGTCCGGCGAAGTGGTGCCATTGCCGGACGTAAACCGTGGCAGCTTTCCACGCGGGGACCGTGCGCGGCGCTCAATACACCTGGAACAGAAACACGGTGTTCGAGCCTTCCGGAGTAACCGCATACTCGCCGTTCTGCAGGAACTCGTTCGCTTCCACGCGGTACACTCCTTC
>JAEUQE010000337.1 GCA_016789785.1 Bryobacterales bacterium | reverse complement strand
CCGCATCTGCGGACGCGCCGTGCGCTTTCTCAATCCCTACCGCCGCATCTTGCCCGTCCGGCGCCGTTGAGAGGCTTAGGCATCAGCGTAGGCGCGCTTGAGTTCCGGCGTCAGCTTGGACTTGTCGGCAAACAGCATGGGCAACAGCACCCGTGTCGAGAAGTTGAGCCGCAGGTACAGGAAGCGTCCCAGTGGGCTGGCGAAGATCCGGCTCAAGGTGGCTGCCTGTGAATTCGCAAGCGACCACATCCAGGTATTGAACAAGACGAGTCCCCCGCACCCTGTCTGGATGCTCCACCGCGTAGGAGAGACCGATCGGACCGCCGAAATCATGCACCACGAGGACTGGGCGGTCCAGATTCATCTCATCCAGGAAACGCTCGAGGTGCCCGGCCAGCGCAGATGGACGATAGTCCGCGTCTGGCCTTTTGTCGGACCGGCCAAACCCGAGATGATCGACAGCAATGACCCGCCGGTCCGTCGCGAGGCGGCCAATAAACCGCCGGTACACGAGCGAAGAGACGGGCGTGCCATGCACGAGCACAACCGGCGACGGTTGGGCGTCTTTCGGGCCGACATCCACATAGTGCATCCGTCCTTGGCCCGTATCAAAGAAGCGGGGTACGTATGGCCATTCAATTAGATTCATGTCGTGCTCTCACTGCATGGAGATGCTGACGGCGCCGGGCGCATTCAACGTGAACTGAGCGTCCTTGAACGAAGGAGGTCCCATGCGACCCTTCGCATCATTCGAAGCACCGGTCGGCTCTTTCGGAATGCCGATGAAGTTGGCATCCATCTTCCCGTTGTTGTTGACGTCGTGGTAAGCGGAGACGGCATAGGTTCCCGGCTTGAGATCGCGGAATTCCACCGTGGCTGTACCGCCTGTGATCGGGGCCCGCTGTTTGGCGATCGCCTTCTCCGGCTTGGTGGGGAAAGCGGCCGCTTGATCGAATAGAGCTACTTCAACAGCACCCTTGTCCGACTTGAACCGCTTTAGATTGACGGTGAGCGTCAGCGGTTCGGAGTATAGAGCGGCCGCGGCGAGCATAAGTAAGGGAGTGAGTTTATTCATTGAGATGGTCCTTTGCGAAGTTTTTCCTACCAACTGCCCGCCAGGGCAGCATAGATGTCGATTTGTGCGCGGCTCTGCGCCGCACGATTGATCACCAGTTCTTCCTCCTGAGCGAACACGCGCCGCTTGCGTTCCAGTACCTCGCTCCATTCGCCTAGCCCGGATCGAAACGACTGTTCCGCAATCTCGGCCTCTTCTGCGGACGCGGTGCTAGCCCGCTCGAGCGACTGCCGCTTCTCGATGGCTGCCAAGAATAGGGTCTGTGCGGTGGCGAGTTCATTGGCGGCCCGAGCGATTGTCTCCTCTAGACGAATTGCCGCCTGCTGCTCCTGGGCGGATCGGATCTCGAAATTGGCCCGCAGCCTCCCACCATCGAAGAGCGGCATCAGCAGGCTGTTACCGATGGTGAAGATGTTGGAGCTGCCCAGTAGGAGGCCCGGGAATGACTCCGCAAGGCGCCCAACACTGCCGACGATCTGCAGTTGTGGCAGCCGGGCCCGCTTGGCTTCTTTGCGAAGGGCCATAGCCGCGGCCAGCAATTGACGGCTCTCCTCGACATCCGGTCGCTCCGCCAGCCGCTCGGCGGGTAGCTGACCGGGAACCAGAGCCTGGTGTAAGGGAACCGAGGACGGCGAACTCCGCAGCGATTTCCATGCGCCAGAGGTTTGACCAGTCTCCTCGGCTATGCGAACCACCAGCGTATCGGCCTCCTCTTCGAGCGCACGAAGCCGTGCCTCGACCCGCGCCACTTCGGCTTGTGTCGCCGCCTCCGCGCCCTGATTCACCAAGCCAGCTCGCCGGCGGGCCTGTGTGACGTCCAGCAGTTCCCGGAGTGTGGTCAATTCCTGATTGCCGATCTGCAACCGTTGCTGGACTCCTCTGAGATCGATGTACAACTTGCCAGCACGCTGGGCGGAGACAATAGCTTCGGCCAGCACACGTTTTTGGGCGGCGGAATACTCGGCCGAGGCGGCATCGTTGGCCAGCTTCTTCCTCTGCCAGATGTCCAGGTCGAACCTTGCCTCTACAGACTTCTGCACGACTCCCCGTTCATTCGGACCGATAAACGCACCCGGCGCGCCACCTCCAGCGCTGGGAATCACACCGCGAACAAAGCCATTCTGTCCTCGCAGGTCGATCGAGGGTAGCCGTTCCGCTTTCGCGGACTTAACGCCAGCTCCCTTTTCGGCAAGCCGGGCCTGGGCCAGGCGGACGGAGAAGCTCTTTTCGATCGCAGACTGGACCACCCGCTCCAGCTCTGGATCCTGGAAGCCGGTCCACCAAGCGAATCGATCGGAGGCCGCCAATGGCAACGTACATAAGATCAAGAGGAGTATTCTCACCGGCTGCCTCCGGCGACGGATTCGATGAAGACATCCACTTGCTGCCCTGGGAAGAGGCGATCCACCTTACCGTCGATTCGATAGATCACCTGCAACACGCGCGTGTCCACGCGTTCCGCAGCGTTGTTGGAGAGGGAGCGCTTGGCCACCACATACGGCTCGAAGCGGAGAAAGCGCAGGGGGAGTTTCCGGCTGCCATCGCCTCGCCGCAGTGCGTAGGCAGCTGCTTGCTCCCGCACTTTCGGGGCATCGTACTCATCGATTTCCGCGCGGATGTGTAGTTCGTTGGTTGCCCCCAGCAGAATCAAGGCGTCCCCGCTTCGTGCCGGATCCGCGTACTCCCCAGCGCGCACCTTGACTTGCAGGCATTGGCCGGCAGCCGGCGCGCGGACTGTGAGGCGCGCCAGTTCTGCCTCTGCCTTTGCAAGCTCTGCCTCCGCGAGCGACAGGTCAGTGGCGAGGACTTGCTTGTCCGCGACCCAACTGCCGGCGTGAATCAGCCTCAGTTGAGCCTGGGCGGCCTCGATCCGTGCTTCTGCGGTGCGGACAGCGAAGCGGCGGCGCTCCAACTCGTCCTC
Source organism: Bryobacterales bacterium (assembly GCA_016789785.1). Next base: position 4,148 of record JAEUQE010000337.1, on the reverse strand, counting down.
AGTCACGACGCGAGGATCTTTGACAGCTTCCCTGCGCGCCAGTTGCGCACGCTGTTCGGCGAGACTTGCCTCGGCTTCGCGCACTTGAGCGACGATCGGTTCTACTTCCTCCGCGCGCGGAAAGCTCGCCAGCCGAGCCTGCTTCTGGCGGACATTCTCAACGGCGGCGCGCCGGACGGATACTTCGGCCCGCAACGCACGGTCGTCCAACTGAAACAGGGGGTCGCCGGCACGAACTGCCTGGCCAACCTTGACGAAGACCGCCGTAACCAGCCCTGACACAGGGGCGCCGATGGAGATGTTCTCTGAGCTCGGCTCCACGAGCCCAGCACCGCTGACCGCTTGCGAGAATCCATTCACGGGTGGAGCCTCAATCGGGACTGGGACGGGGAGTTTGGCCGAGGTCGCGGGCACTCGCACGAGCGCGAAGATCAAGCCGGCGACAGCAACGATAGGAATAAGGATTCGGATCAGCTTCATGATGGGTTCTCCACAGGTGTTTGTACTTGGTCGGCTACAATCTGGCCGTCGTTCAGGGTGACGATTCGATCCGCGAAGCCGAAAACACGGGAATCGTGAGTCACCACAATGAGCGTCTTGGCATCTGAGGTCACCAGCTCACGAAGCAACCGCATGACGAGGCGGCCATTCTCGGCATCGAGCGCACTGGTTGGCTCGTCGCAGACGATGAGTTGCGGATCGTGCACCAGGGCGCGGGCAATGGCCACCCGCTGCTGTTGCCCGCCGGAGAGCTGTTTGGGCAGGTTGGTCACCCGCTCGCCCAGTCCTACGCGATGAAGCATGGCTGCGGCTCTCTTTTCCGCATCGCGGCGTCTTGCTCCGTTCAGCAGGAGCGGCAGGGAGACGTTTTCCACAGCGGTCAAAGCAGGGATCAGTTGAAACGACTGGAAGACGAAGCCGATTTCGACTCCGCGGCGTCGTGTTCGCTCGGCTGGTCGTGCAGCGGCCCAACTACGCCCGCGGATCTGGCAATCGCCCCCGTCGGCGTCCAGCACGCCAGCGATGATTGAGATAAGAGTGGTCTTGCCACAGCCGGAGGGACCCGACAGGAGCACCATTTGACGTTCTGCGATATCGAGATCAACGCCGCGGAGAGCGTGGACGGGCTGGCCACCCATCCAGTACTGCTTGCGCAGGCCTCGGCAGGATACCGCTGGATTCAGGGATTGGTTCATCGCAGAGCCCTTATCCGTTGAACACCACTGCGGGTGGCAGCTTCAGAATACGGCGTACACTCAACAGGGCGCTCACCACAGCAATGAGCAGAATTGCCGCGCCGACCGCTGCGACCAGCCAGTACGGCGTGCGAATCGTTAGGGCAGAGTTCCCGGCCAGATATCCGATCCAGGCGGCGAGACCGGCGCCAATGCCGAATCCCTGCAGGGCCACCGTGGCCGACTGGAGAGCTACCATTCCGGCAATCCGGCCGTCGGTCGCTCCCATGGCCTTCATTACGCCGAAGTAACGAAGGTTGTCCTGAATGAAGGCGAAGAATGTCTGCCCCGCAACTGCGAGACCGATCAGGAATCCCAAACCCAGGGTGAGGCCGAAGTTCTGGGCGATTCCCGTAGCGCTGAAGATGTAGGCGATCGTGCTGCGAGAGAACTCCGGAACCGTCTTGGCTCCCAGCCCGGTTTCCCGCTCAATCCGGCGAGCCAGATCGGAGGGATTCACTCCGTCCGTCGCCTTCACCAGGATGTAGGTCAAGGGTTTGCGTTCGGGCGGCGCGAATTCGATGGCTCGCTGGTAGGTAGTAAAGAGCGTCGGTACCGTGTCGAAGCTGGGCGTGATCCGCACAAACCCCGACACCACCGCCCGGCGATCATTCAGTTCGAGCGCATCCCCCAAGCGGAGAGGGCGATCCGGGTTGGACAGCTTTCGGGATGCTTCCGCTGCGTCCACGAACACCGCATCTGTCCGGCGAAGGTCCTCCAGCTTCCCTTGGAGCACAACGGGAGGTCCCGCTGCCAACGTCGCATCATCGATTCCCACCAGAGTGCAGTTCTGGAAGTCGCCGTTGGCCAGGCGAGCCTTTACTTTGCCCCGGAACATTGGGACCGCCCAGCGGACTCCCTCGACGCCGCGCACCCGCGACAGTTCCACTTCGCGCATCCCAACGGAGTTATCAATCGCAGTTACCTTGGGATCCATCACCCAAACTTCTGCCACGCCAGCATCCTCAATCGGAGCCGTCATGCGTCCGACCAATCCAACAAAGATCGATCCGAACAAACTGAGCAGTAGCGAGGCGAACACCATCCCCGACAGGATTCCGAAGTACTTGGCTCGGTCGCCTGTTAGCATCTTCAGCGGAATGTGGTTCATGGCAAACCTACCGCCGGCGGAAGAGCTTCTTGAGCTCCGGTCCGAACTCCTGAATCACGTTGATGGCTGTATTGACTCCGACCTGAATTGTCCCGGCCCGCACCCCTTCCCCCGTGGCTCGGTAACGATCCGGATACCAGCCTTCCGTCGCTATCGCGCCTCCGCCAAAGACACCACCCAGGTAGGCGACGTTGGGTACCATTGAACCGGAATTCGTCCGCGTCAGAAACGTGCGCGACAGTGCGTAGCCGAGTCGTTTCGCGCCGCCTGTGCAGTTGCAGCGGCGGTAGCCGGTTTCTGTTCCAAGTGCAGCCGCCGAGGAGTGGTAAAGAGCAGTCTGCAATTGGTACTGGGCCGCGCGGCGTCCCAACCTGTTTCCAAAAGCGTCCCACCCCTGACCGTACTCGGCTGGTTGATTGCGTCGTTGCTCTCCGAGTGCGGGCATCACGGTGGCAAAGAAGGGCCCGGGAGACAGGAATGCGTCTTTCGCATAATTCCTCCAACGCTCTTGACCGGAGAGGGGCTGGAACTGGTTTCGAGTGACACTCGAAACTGGTGTTATGCCTTGTGGGGCTTCCTCGGCGTCAGCCATGCCCAGAGCGAACAGAAATGTACATACAAGAAGGGGTTTGATCATAGAATTGTCCTTGTTGAGAGTTGCTTCAGCTCTAGAGACGCCTATTCATTCGTGGCGGATTCAAAAAATCGTGCGCCACTCGAAAATATGACTACAACTCAGTTTGGGTCTAGCTTTAGGCCCTCGCGTGGTGCATCATAAAGGAGGAGGCACAATCAGGCAGTGGCGAAGGCCGACCGCCCAAATATCCGCGAGATCAACAAGCAGCGGCTCCGCCAGGACATCCTGGACGCTGCAGGACGACTCTTTTCCGCCGAGGGGTACCAGAACATCACCTTCCGGAGAATCGCCGAAGAAGTGGGCTACTCCCAGAGCGCTCTCTTCTACTACTTCAAGGACAAGGAAGAGGTGGTGAAGGCGCTGTGCGTTCAAACCTTCGAGGGGCTTTCGCAGATCTCCGCGAAGATCGTAGCCGAGCAGCCCGATCCTCTGGCCCGGCTATTGCAGATGTCTCGTGCCTACATTCAGTTTGGCCGGGAGCATCCGCACCACTACCGTTTGGTGTTCGATCCGTCGTCGGAATTGATTGGCCAGAACCGGGTGGAGTTTATTGGCGAAATCGGCCGCGAACAGTTCTCGATGTTTCGCCAACTCATGGCAGACTGCGTCGAGAGCGGTGCCTTTGCACCTGGAGACCCTGGCGTCCTGAGCCCAGCGTGGATGTCCGCGGTACATGGATTGACGAGTTTCCTCATCATTCATGCTCACTCGCCGTGGGTGAATCCACCGGTCCTGATCGACGCCCTTCTGGACAGACTTGTCGTGGGCTTCCAACATGGGTCGCCGGAATCAAGACCCTTCGGGCTTTGATTTAACGATGTCGCCGATTCCCCCGCTACTTCGGCAACGGATCCGGGCCCAGGCAACCGTCTCCAGCCGCTGCCTCTTTGTCGGCACGCGAGGCACGCTCGACTGCATCGGCGGGAAGTAGATTCAGTCACGCCACTCAGGCCGAGGGACTGATCCGCCGCTCTTCATCCATACGATCTTGCGCTTCAGGTCTTCGGCGCTCGCGGAAAACGACCCACCCATGTTCAGCAAAACTGACCCACCGGAGGCGCTGACGATGTACCGGCATGCCCGATGCTCGGAAGAGGCCATGCCGGATCTGCCGCCGGTGGTTCAAGCCGGATAACCGAGTCGGCGACCGCCAGCACAGCTGCGG
>JAEUQE010000336.1:1711-7178 GCA_016789785.1 Bryobacterales bacterium | reverse complement strand
TCCGCCTGCACGACCTGCGCGCGGCCGATCTCTCCTCCACAGGCGCAGGCGTAGCTGTTGTTGGACATGTTCTGTGCCTTGAAGGGAGCCACTTTGAACCCGCGCCGGTAGAGGTGGCGGCAAATGGCCGTGGCCATCCAACTCTTGCCCACGTGCGAGGCGGTGCCGCCGACAAAGATCGCGGCTGCTTGTTTCTTCACGCGCGAAACTCCAACAACCATTCGGCGATGCCCTTGCGAATCGCCTCACGCACCGAGGCTCCGATGTGTGCGCCAAGAACCGTATGCTTGCCGCAGTAAACTTCGGCGTCGCCATGCGTGGGATAGGCCACCGCGATGCAATCCGTGCCGGTGCCCGAGGCGGGCCGCCCCGAGACGACGCTCGGAATAGAAGCTTCGAGCATTGCCGCCGCGCGAGCCTCCGATACCAGGGCGATCGCTTCGAGCGCCGCTTCAGTTGACAAGCGCTGCGACAGCACGCAGGCGATGTTGATGGTGTGCGAGGACGAAGGTGCGGCGGGATCGCCCGCCGCGAGTGCGTTGCTCAGTCCAACGGTGGCAACCACGTGACAGGCCGAACCAACGCCGGCCTCCACATAGGCATGCCGCCGGCGGCTGGTCATCAATCCAACAGCGTGTTCCAGGCCCACATCCCGTAGTTGTTCGCGGTACCAGGCGGTGACATCGATTGAGTGCGAGATTTCATCCGGCTGAAGAAACAGCCACGCGATGGTATCGCTGACCGCGGCGCCACCATTGACGATGGCCCAACTCCAGCACTGCATCGGATGAGGGAAGCGTAGCGTCATCCAGCGATCAAAGCATCGCAGCGTGAACAGACTCAACCTACGCTCCTCTCATCGTGTTGTTTGCGGATCAGAAGGACAGCCGCAGGCCCGCGAGCATCCACCGGCCCGGCGTGCGGAATCCATCTTCGAAATAGCGCTGGGCCAGCAGGTTCTCCGCGCGCCAGAATAACTCCGATCGAAGCCTTTCGGCCAGTGGCAAACGGTAGCTCACCACAGTGTCCAAACGCTTCGGTCCTTCCCATGCGACGGCTCTGCCGGAGATGACTCCGATGAACTCGGGTGCACCAAGAAAGTTCATGGTAGCAGTCCAACGGCGCCATGTCTGCGAGGCGTTCAAGGTGACCGTGTGCGCGAAGATGCGAGGCGTGAGCAGCGTTCCCAAAGCTACCGCACGGCGCTCCAGAGTGCGCGTATGAGTGTATCCGCCGGTCACCTGAAAGCCGCGCCACAGTGCGGCTTGCGTTTCGAGTTCCACTCCACGGGCGAGACCGCCGTTGGTGTTGAAGTAGCCGGAACCGCGTCCGAATGGATCAGTGGTGCGATTCACGATGCCGGTGAAATCGAAGCCAATCACGGTTTCAAGCTGCGTGTAAAAGTAGGTGGCTGAGACTCGCGCGCGGCGGCCGGCGATGTACTGATCAATGCCGGCGTCGCCTCCCACGGATCGTTCCGGCCTCAGCCGCGGATCGCCATAAGGCGCGAACGCACCGCCGAAGAAGCCCGTGCCGTACCGCTCATAGAGCGAAGGCGCGCGGTAGGCGTTCCCAACATGTGCGCGGAGTTTCGTGTTCGACTTCTCGAAGCGGTACATCACCGCGGCATCGCCCGTGAAGGCATTCGGCGGATTGGGAACCGGTGCTCCGAGATAAGCGGGTGTGCCTCCGGTGAGGACGGGTGCACGGAGATTGAAAGTCTGCGCGCGGCCGGAGAATGTGACTTGCAGCTTGGAGCCGAGCAGACGCAGGCGGTCCTCCACGAAGAGCGCGTTGGAGAGTTGCGATACGCGAGCGCGATTGAATGTCTCCGTGCCCGTTCCGATGCCGGGTTGCACGCGCGAGGCGCCGCTGTTGTCGAAGGCCTCGCGCTCGAACTCGTAGCCTCCGGAAAGGATGTGGCGAAGTCCGCTATAGTTCCAGCGAGCCTGCATGGTGTCGATGCGGCCATCGAAGTTGGATACTTCCCAGAAACGCGGTTGGAAGCCGATGCCGCCCGGGCCGTTCGGGAAACTGCGGCGCACGTCCACCAGTTGGTAGGCAAGCCGGTAGTGCAACTTTGGCGTGAGTTGATGATCGGCTGCGAACAGCGCTGAAGTGAGCCATGTGGATCGCCGGCTATCGGGATCATTGGGCGCTTGAAACACAGTCGCGTTTCCGAGCGAGAATGGTTGCCCTTGTTGACGCAGGTCCGCATCCAGGGTGGACAACGGGATTGCGGTGACCGTGCCGGTTCGCGGCGCATTGGCGGTGAGGGCGGGTGAGGCGTTCAAGCCGAGGAAGGAGTTCGTTGCCGACACGCGCGCGCTGACCAGAAACACGGGACGGATGCGATATTGCACGAAGCCTTGTCCGCTGGAGTTGCGTGCGCGATCGTCGCCGTCCACGCCTTCCATGACGTTGATGTGGCCAAGTCCGAGCGAGTACATCAGGCGGTCCTGTGCGACGCCACCCGATATCCGCGCTTGCGAGCGGATGAACCCGAGACCTCCGCCTTCCGTAAGCAGATCGCCGCGCAGTGAACCGCCGCCCGCATCGGAGATCACATTGACCACGCCGCCCATTGCATTGGTGCCATACATCGCTGAACCACAGCCGCGCAGTACTTCCAATCGTGCGATGTTCAAAGTGAGCAACTCGGCGGTGACCGCGCTTGCGTCGGACTGGGTAGCCGCTGGATCACGCAGGCGCATGCCATCAATCAGCAACGCGGTGTCCTGCGCGCGCAGGCCGCGAATGCGGATGTTGGTGGATTGGCCCGGGCCGCCGACTTGCGTGATGCGAACGCCGGGAATCTCGCGCAACGCTTCGGCTACCGAGAACTCCATGCGCCGGTCCAACTCCACTCGGCCAAGTACGGAGGCGGCACGCGCGGAGTCATCCAGATCCTGAATATAGTTGCTCGCGGTGACCGAGACTTGTTGGGGCAAGGCTCGAATCGCAAGTGTGACCGCGACCTCGGTGTTGTCGTGCCCATCGAGCGTCACAGGCCGCACGAATCTCTCGAAGGCTTCGGCATCGACGGTGAGAATCAGCGCTCCTGCGCGCACGTTGTCGAAGCGGAAACGTCCGTCGGCGCCGGTGATCGCGAGGCGCTGGTCCGCGCCGGTCGCGGATGAGATGCGGATGGCGGCCCTCTCAATCACACCGCCACTTGGGTCCCTGACTATGCCTGCGATTGATGTTGATGGAACGGTCTGCGAGAAAGATAGCGCCGCAGACAGCGCGAAGACGAACAGCCGAGCCAATGCCCTTCGCATTGCCTCACCTCCATGGGGATATAAGAGATGAGTGCACGGAAAGGATGACCGGATGGCGCGCCGCCGGGTGTTGACGGATTCGATCTGCGAGCCTGCACGTTGGCCTCTCCCCTCGAAAGTCCACTCAATCTGCCGCGCACGGATGCGCAGCCGAATGGCAGGTCTTCGGACTCGTGGGCACTTTCGGCCTACTTGCTGCGGCTTCCCAACCCGCTGAGGAGTCAGTGCCTTTGTTGCAGCTTTCGTTCCCACTTACCGCTGCGGGGCAGTCCTGGATTCACACCAGGTTCCCTTTTCAGGTCCGGCAAACTTCCTGCCGGGCCACCATTCGCTCCCGTTGAGTGTATCACGCGATGGGGATGCGGTTCTCGCTACAATAGCGAAGTTACAAAAACACGGCAGATCCATGAAGAAGAAGAATCACGCCACCCCCTTGAGTGAAAACAAGCATCTCCTGCGGTGGGTGGAGAAAATGGCGGAACTCACCCAGCCCGATGCGATCCATTGGGTGGATGGTTCCCAGGAAGAGTACGAAGACCTGTGCGCGAAGCTGGTGGCCGGTGGCACGTTTCTGAAGTTGAATGAGAAGCTATGGCCGGGCTGCTATTACGCGCGATCCGACGCAAGCGATGTGGCGCGGGTAGAGGATCGGACCTACATCTGTTCGTTGTCAAAGGAAGGCGCCGGGCCCACGAACAATTGGGTGGAGCCCTACCACATGCGGCGCAAGTTGAAGCAGCTTTTTTCGGGCTGTATGCGCGGGCGCACGATGTATGTGCTTCCTTTCAGCATGGGGCCCGTCGGCTCGGCGATGTCGCAGATCGGAGTGCAACTCACCGATTCTGCTTACGTTGTGGTGAACATGCGGATCATGGCGCGCATCGGCATCAACGTGTTTCGCGAGATCGACAAGGGCGAGAAGCGCGTGGTGCCTTGCATGCACAGCGTCGGCTATCCGCTTGAGCCCGGCCAGCATGACGTGCCTTGGCCGTGCAACGCGGAGAAGTATATTGTGCACTTCCCGGAGACACGCGAGATCTGGTCGTATGGGTCAGGGTATGGCGGCAATGCGCTGCTCGGCAAGAAGTGCTTCGCGTTGCGGATCGCATCGAACATCGCGCGCGACGAAGGTTGGATGGCGGAGCACATGCTGATTCTCGGAGTAGAGAGTCCCGCCGGTGAGAAGACTTACGTGGCCGGCGCGTTTCCGAGTGCGTGCGGCAAGACGAATTTCGCGATGCTGATTCCACCGGAGGGCTTCGACGGATGGAAGGTTTGGACTGTCGGAGACGACATTGCATGGATCAAGCCGGACGAGAACGGAGTGCTGCATGCGATCAATCCCGAGGCCGGCTTCTTCGGAGTTGCGCCTGGCACGTCCGCGAAAACGAATCCCAATGCGATGGCTGCGTTGTCACGGAACACGATCTTCACCAACACGGCTCTGACCGTGAATGGCGGGGTGTGGTGGGAAGGCATGACGGAGGAGCCGCCAGAGGAATGCCTCGACTGGCAGGGCAACCGTTGGACTCCGGAACTCGCCGCGAAGACCGGCGCGAAGGCCGCGCATCCGAACGCAAGATTCACGGCGCCCGCTTCGCAGTGTCCCAGCATCGACCCCGAGTGGGAGAATCCGAACGGCGTTCCGATTTCCGCGATTCTGTTTGGTGGACGGCGGGCAAACACTGTTCCGCTTGTGTTTCAAGCATTCAACTGGAGCGCTGGAGTGTACATTGGAGCGACCATGGGATCGGAGACCACGGCCGCGGCCGCGGGCGCGATCGGCAAAGTACGCCGTGATCCGATGGCGATGCTGCCTTTCTGTGGCTACCACATGGGAGACTACTTCCGGCACTGGCTTCGCATGCAGCGCAATCTTTCGGAGACGCCGCGCATCTTCCATGTGAACTGGTTCCGGAAGTCGGAGGATGGCCGCTTCCTTTGGCCTGGGTTCCGCGAGAACATGCGCATTCTGAAGTGGATTGTGGATCGCGCGCATGGCCGTGCGCTGGGCCGCGAAACGCCGATCGGTTGGACCCCCCGTTACGAGGACATCGAATGGACCGGGCTTGCGTTCGATAAGCAGCATTTCGAAGACATTCAGGGCGTCGACCGGAAGGCATGGCGCCAGGAAGTGCTCGGGCACGAGGAACTGTTCATCGATCTGCACGATCATCTTCCGCCCG
>JAEUQE010000336.1:0-1613 GCA_016789785.1 Bryobacterales bacterium | reverse complement strand
GTCGACCGGAAGGCATGGCGCCAGGAAGTGCTCGGGCACGAGGAACTGTTCATCGATCTGCACGATCATCTTCCGCCAGAAGTGATCTATGAGCGCGAACTGCTGATTTGCCGCCTCTAGACCCAATGGTCTCCACATGAGAATCAGCGAACAGCTTCCAGGCGAAGTGCGAGCCTCCGGACCGGCGCCAACTCCGAAGCCGCCGATCTACCGCAGCCTGTACTTCCAGGTGCTGACGGCGATCGCGATCGGCATCACACTCGGCGTGGTTGCGCCAGCCACGGGAGCGACCATGAAGCCGCTCGGCGACGGGTTCATCAAGCTCATCAAGATGATCATCGCGCCGGTGATTTTCTCCACCGTGGTGCTGGGCATCGCGGGAGCGGAGGATCTGAAACGCATCGGCAAGACGGGCGGTCTGGCGCTGCTGTATTTCGAAGTGGTCAGCACGCTGGCTCTGATTGTCGGCTTGATGGTGGTGAACACGGTACGGCCCGGCGACGGAATGAACGTGGATGTGCGGACGCTTGATTCGTCCGCCGTGGCGCAATATGCGGGTCCGGGCAAGATGAGCAGCACGAAGGACTTTCTGCTGAACGTGATTCCAGGCACTTTCGTGGATGCGTTTGCGAAGGGCGAGATCCTGCAGGTGCTGTTCATCTCGATACTCTTCGGGATTGCGCTCCAGCGCTGCGGCGGAAGGCAGTCCGTGATGTTTCAGGTGATTGAACAATTCACTGACATTCTGTTTGTGATGGTGAAGATCATCATGTATGCGGCTCCGATCGGTGCATTCGGTGCGATGGCATTCACGGTAGGCGCCTATGGCGCCAAGAGCCTGTTGTCGCTTGCAAAGCTGATGGGCACGTTCTACCTGACATGTGTGGTGTTCATCTTCGGAGTGCTGGGTCTGATCACGAGGCTGCATGGCTTCAGCCTTTTGCGATTCCTGCACTACATTCGCGAAGAGCTGCTGCTGGTGCTCGGCACGTCGTCATCGGAAGCAGCGCTCCCACGCATGATGGCGAAGATGGAGAGTCTGGGGGCGGGGAAGCCGACGGTGGGGCTTGTGATTCCCACGGGCTATTCGTTCAATCTCGATGGCACGTCCATCTACCTGACGATGGCCGCGGTGTTTGTCGCGCAGGCGACCAACACGCCGATGTCGCTGATGCAGCAATTGACGCTGCTTGCCGTGCTGCTGTTGACGTCGAAAGGCGCTGCGGGTGTGACGGGCAGCGGATTCATTGTGCTGGCGGCGACGTTGTCGGCAGTGGGCGATGTGCCGGTGGGCGGCCTTGCACTGATCCTCGGCATTGATCGCTTCATGTCGGAAGCGCGGGCGATCACCAACGTGATTGGCAATGGTGTGGCGGCGATTGTGGTTGCCAACTGGACCAATGATCTGGACATGGATCGCCTGAAGCGGCAACTGAGTGGGCGTACGGCCGAGTAGCCGCGGCTTACTTCGCGGTGGCACGAATGATCTGCCGGCTCTCGACGTGTTTCTCCAACTCCTTCCGGTCGTCGAAGAACGTTGGCTTTGCGCGAGACCGGCTGAAGAGCTTCTCCGCCTGATCATCGAAGTGCTTCGAGTCCGGCCGGTCGCTTTG
>JAEUQE010000335.1 GCA_016789785.1 Bryobacterales bacterium | reverse complement strand
GCCGGGGGGACGGTGCGGAGGCGGATCGACTACTGGCCGTTTGGGGAGGAAGTGTCGGGGTTGGACCGAGGGAGCTATCCGGGCTACGGTGGGAATGTGTATCCTGGTGCGCGGGGGATGGTGGATGAGAAATTCACCGGCAAGGAACGGGACGCCGAGACGGGCCTCGATTACTTCGGGGCGAGGTACTTCTCCGGGGCGCAGGGGAGGTTTACGTCGCCGGATGAGCCGTTCGCAGACCAGTACGAGAGCGGTCCACAAAGCTGGAATCTGTACAGTTACGGTCGAAACAATCCGCTCAGATACATCGACCCAACCGGGCGCAAGTGCATAGAAACCGACGGCGGCAGTATGGCCGACGACGGGACCGGCGGCGGGTGCGAGGCAGCTGGTGTGGATCCAAGCGGCAGAATCAAATCGCAGAAGGTGGAGGTGCAGGCCACAGCCCCACCGTCGCCTGAATTGCTGGCTTTAGCTCTTGGCATGCAACGGGCTGCGCCAGTGGTGAACGCTGCGGCGGTTGGCACTGCCGTAGTCATGACCGGCGGTTTTGCCGGGATGGGCTATGGCGCAATCGCGGGCGGAGCAGGGCTACAACAACTCGGCGTTGCTGCCGGTCCGGCGGCCTATTCGGTGCTTCCCGAAATTGGTCGGAAGCTCGACTACCTATTCGGGCTGGCAAGAGGTTCCGTCCACAACATTCAGCGCTCTACTAGCATGCTTAGCGAGTTGCAGCGGGTCGGCCTGAACGACACCGCCCAAGCGCGAACCTACGTGCAGGCGCACCTTGGGCGTGTCCTTAACGATGCCAGCAGCATCGTGTCGCAGACTGGCGGCCGTACCGTTCGAGAATCGTTCCTGATGGGGCCAACCGGCGGCGTTAAGCTCGAAACCGTCTGGGAAGGCACCAAGCTCATCACGATGAAGGTGCTCGGAGGAGGGCGCTAAATGCGACTCTGCTTTCCTTGGTCGAGCATCGAACTCCAGCGCTGGGCGTCTCGATCTGAGATGGAAGGCCATCTCGCCGCTTTTGACTGCAGACTGGTAATCGGAGAGTCAGCGGAACAGGAGCGGGAATTTTTCTCTGCGACGATTCAACCCGAGTTTCGTGAAGCGAAAGCACGACGCCTCGCGGTGGGGGTTTGCAGCGAGGGGCATGGCATCGCGCCTCAGATGCTGCCGCTTCTCAACCGTGGTCTTCTACTGTTCGGATTGAACAGCGAAGTCGTCGCGATCCGAGCGGATACCGGAGGGATCGCGTACCGGATCCCTCTGGAGTTCCTTTTCCGTTCGATGACGCCGCTGGCGGATAAGGGTCTGGTACTGGTGTTCCACGAGATCGGCGTCACGGCCCTTCGCGAGAACGGCGAGATGCAATGGACGTTCGGTCGCGATGTTCTCGAAGACGCGTGGCTTGAGGACGGCACGCTCCATATGACTTTCATGGATTCTGAACCGGTTGTTGTCGAACTGACTTCAGGCAGAGAACTGAAGTGACTGCGCTTGTTCGGTGGGTGCTCAGTTTCATCCTGGCCTTCCTCCTGGCGCCAAGGGTGGAGGCCAATATTCTACACTCGACCCACGAGCCCGCCGCGCGGATCTTCGGTTACGACAGCACGGTGCGGCGTTACGACAATCGGCAGAACAGGCTGATTGCGGCTGGCTGCGGCCTTACCAATGGGTTCGGAAAACCGCTCTCCGGGAAGCTGGCAGTTTCGCCCATCCGGTACTGCAGTTCACCGGCAAGGAACGGGACGCGGAGACGGGCCTCGATTACTTCGGGGCTCGGTATATGTCGTCGGTGCAGGGTAGGTTTACCAGTCCGGACGAACCGCTCGTGGATCAGTACGCTGGTGACCCCCAGAGTTGGAATCTCTACTCGTACGTCCGGAACAGCCCTCTGAGGAACATCGATCCGACGGGCCGAACTTGCGTTCCCAACGGTAACGGGGGCTTCCAGGACGTTGATGGACCAGGCGGAACCTGCGCTGACGCTTTGAAGGGAGACATCGCAGAAGCCAAAAAGCCAAGCGCAACGGTGACGGCACAGGCGCCGCCGTCGCCAGGACTGGTCGCTTTAGCCCTCGGCATGCGCAGGGCCGCGCCGGTGGTGAATGCCGTTGGCGTTGGCACCGGAGTTGTCATGGCGGGTGCCGGTGCCGCCGTCGCTTATGGGGTCTATGCAGGCGGAACAGGTCTCCTGGCTTTAGGTGTAGCGGGTGGTCCCGCTATCTTCCAGGCGGGGCAGGTGATAGATAGGATCTATCGGACTTCTGGAGGGCCAGTGCGGTTCGTGGCCGAAGTGGCGGTTGAAGGGTCACAGCTTGTTCTGAAGGAAATCTTAGTGTACCCGGTTGAGACCGGCAGGCGAATCGCGATAGGTGCTAAGGAAGTGCTTCAGGCAGCAAGGCCTCTCTTGGAGCAGGCGAAACGAGACGGGTATACTTCTGTGAGATTCATTGCTGACCGGAGCGTCGTCCTCCGGAAGCGCCAACCCGGGACGACCGGTGGATTTCGTGAAGACTCTAAGGTAGGAGTCCAACAATGCAGGCATCAGAAGTGCAGGTGGCGTCGGAAAGGGTCCGAATGCGGTTCGCCGAAGGGGTCGGCATCGAGGAAATTCTGGCCGAGATGCGAACCGGTGGAGCCGACAAGATCGACTCAATTAGGGTCCTAAAGTCTGCCCTGAGCATAAGCCTCGGCGAGGCGAAAAATCTCGTGGATCAAAGCGAGACGTGGAGTGACCGTCACGCTGATGACCGGGTTTTTCACGCGGCGGTTTGGAAGGCCTCCTCGCAACTTCAACGTGGGGAGGGCAAGGGGATAGAGGTAGTGATTGACCAGCGTCAGTCCGAATCGAATTCGGACTGACCAAGTAACCGCCAAGGTGTAGTTTCCGTAGTTTCCGTGGCACAATCGCATCCGCCAACCGCGGGTTCCCGCATTGTGGGTTGGTGGACCAGATCGAACACCCAGACAAGTGCCAAAGAGGGGAAGGTGAAGGGCCGAACGGTTGGCGTAGATGCAACGACATTGGAAGCGAATGCGGCGATGAAGACGATTGTGCGGCGGGATAACGGGCAAAGCTACGATCAGTTTCTGACGGCACTGGCGAAGGCGAGCGGCATTGAGACGCCGACGCGGGAGGATCTGCAGCGCATCGACAAGAAGCGGAAGAAGAAGACGTCGAACAAGGAATGGGTGAACCCGCACGATCCGGACGCGCGGGTGACGAAGATGAAGGATGGCTCGACGCATCTGGCACACAAAGCCGAACACGCAGTGGATATGGAAACCGGCGCGGTGCTTGCGGTAACGGTTCAGGGAGCGGATCAAGGGGACACCTCGACGGTGCGGGAGACATTGGCCGAGGCGGGACAGACGGTGGCAGCCCTGGTGGAGCAGGAATCGCAGCGGGGAGCGGAAACGAACGTCAATGTGCAAGGGATTGAAGAGGTTGTCACCGACAAGGGCTACCATAGCAATGCGGTGTTGACCGGACTGAAGCAGTCCGGGACCCGGAGTTACATTCCAGAACCGCAGCGCGGCAAACGGAAGTGGGAAGGGAAAGCGGAAGAGAAGCAGGCGGTGTACGCGAACCGCAAGCGGATCAAAGGCAGATATGGCAAGAGGCTGCTGAAGAAACGGGGAGAGTTGATCGAACGGAGCTTCGAACACAACTACGGACACGGTGGAATGCGGCGCATCCATCTGCGAGGGCATGAGAACATCCTGAAGAGAATACTCATCCACGTGAGTGCGTACAACTTGAGCCTGATCCTGCGGGAAACTATCGGAGCAGGAACGCCAAAGGAGCTACGAAGCGTTCAAACCGAGCTTATTGTTGCCATTTTATGGCTCCACAGCGAGGTGGGTCGTAGTTACGAAGCCGAAACCGGAGGATCTCATAGATTCACCCGGCCCCCCGTCAAAAAACGAACCGCTCCCACAATCGAAGATTACTCGTTACAAACTCGCTCTGGATCCTAAGTTCGGCCAAAAAAACAGGGGTTTCGCCACGGGCTGTTAGTTAGGCCATTAGGTTAGTTAGGCGGTACTCCGATTCGAGATCGAAGTACCGGTCCTTTGACGGATTGGGGCGGGTGGTGAGCAGCGCACAAGTGACGAGCGGGCAGGCTTACGTGTTCAGCTACCAATACAGCCTATCGGGGTTGAAAAAGATGGTGTATCCTTCGGGGCGGACGGTGGTGTATGAGATGGACGATGTGGGCCGCACGAAGGCGGCAGGCGTGGAGAGGATTGTCGGGATGACTGCGGAGACTTCGAAACTGGCGAGCCTGCAGTATGCCTCTCACGGGGCGGTGAGCGGGCGGGTGCTGGGCAACGGAGTATGCGATTATTTGACATTCAATGCGAGGTTGCAGGTGGAGGGGGGCGGAGTGTTCCGCAAGCAGAACGCCGAGGACGGGCCATGCAATGATGGAGCAAATGGCTACCAAAGTGAGTTCCGGTGGACCTACAATACGGCGGCCAACAATGGGAATGTGATGTCGCACACAGTGAGGTACAAGCCGCAGCTTGACGGATGGTTCACTCAGACTTACGGCTTTGATGGGCTGAACCGGTTGACAACAGTAACCGAGGCGCTGGACAGCCAACCGGGGATTGTATTGCGGCAGCAGAAGTTCGTGTACGACCGGTACGGGAACCGGGCGCTGCTGCTGCCCAATGGGACGCAACCGGTGTTGGGCGATGAGACGGCAAAGGCGGTGGTCAGCATGGACAATGCCGCCGCGGTGGAGGCACTGTTTCCGGGCAATCAGTGGGCGGGGGCGGAACACGACGCGGCGGGGCGGATGGTTCGAATTGGGACGGTGGGACAGAGTGGGCACCGTGGGCTCACCTACGATGCGGAGGGGCGGATCACGGGGACGGTGGTCACTCAGGGCTCGACGACGATGACAGGGACGAATGTGTATGACGGGGAGGGTCGCCGTATCCGGAAGACAGCCGGCGTGCAGGGGGCGGGGATGGCGGATACGGTGTATGTGTATGACGGCTTTGGCCAGTTGGCAGCGGAGTATGCGAATGTGAATCCTGTGGAGTTAGGGACGACATACTATAGCCGTGATTCGCTGGGAAGCACGCGGGTGGTGAGTGGGGCCGGGGGGACGGTGCGGAGGCGGATCGATTACTGGCCGTTTGGGGAGGAAGTGTCGGGGTTGGACCGAGGGAGCTATCCGGGCTACGGTGGGAATGTGTATCCGGGTGCGCGGGGGATGGTGGATGAGAAATTCACCGGCAAAGAACGGGATGCGGAGACGGGGCTGGACTATTTTGGGGCGCGGTACATGTCGGCGGTGCAGGGGCGGTTTACCAGTCCGGACCCGCTGTTCTTCCAGGCCGAGATGGTGACTGACCCACAGCGGTTCAATCCGTACGCCTATGGCCGTAACAATCCCTTGAAGTTCGTTGATCCCACTGGCAAGGAAATCGAGCTCATCGGTGATGAGGAGCAAAGAAAGAAGACCCTCGCCCTGCTTAGGCAGGGTGCAGACGCCGCCGGCAGCCAACTCCAAGTCAAAGAGAAGAAGGGCTTCTTCGGTCTTGGCAAGACGCACTACATGGTGAAAATCGAAGGCGATGCGAAGAAGTTTGCCGCGGCGAATCCGGTTGCCGGCGACTTGGCCAAGATCATTCAGCACAGCGACACCGTGCAAGTGGGTATCGCTGGCGGTAACGAGACGTTGAACGCTGTGAGCGGGAAGACGACGCTTAACCAGGAGCAGTTCAACGGCATGACAGGTTTCTTTGGTGGAATCGTAGGTAGCCTCGGATCTGACCTCAGGAGCTATGTCAAGGATCCCGCAGAGGGGTCATATAGCAGGATTCCTGGATACAAGATGGACAACGGCAGATCTGCGGAAGCTAACCCTATGTTCACTTTGTTTCACGAGCTAGGGCACGCGTGGGCAGTCATGCAGGGGCAATCGAATCCGCAGATCATCCAAGGCGCCCTCGATCTTGAAAACAAAGTGCGCAAACTGCAAGACCCGAAATCCGGGTCGAGAGTGGTGCACTAATGCGAAGGGAGATCCATCTCCTGATCGCGGTTGCAGCAAGTTGTGCCCTGGGGCTTGGTGCTGCCAGGGCACAAGCCGAGCAAACTGCTGGCGCCATCCTGTCGCAAGGCCTAAAGGGCTTTCAGCTTACGTGCATTGTTAACGTCGGCAATCCTAATCGATGCCGACCGAACGGTCAGGCCCTGAACGGCTTGCCAGCGACTCTCGATCCTTCCAAAGTGTACGTGTTCAACAAGAGACTGCCAGGCGGCGTGTCGGACATGGCAAGGTTAGAGCTGCCTCGCATGCTCCAACAAGCGGGTTGCAAAGTTGAATCGGCTCCCCGAAGTCCTCGCGACTTCTTGTTCCCCGACGAGGGGGAGCCGATATTCGTCATTCGTCTCCGGTGTGGCGGCAAGTCCGTTGAACTCAGGAACAGGTTTAACCGTTTGATCTCTGACGACGCCAGTTTGCACGAAATCTGGAGCGTAAGTGACCTCACCTTGAAGCTGAGGTGAAGTCAGTTCCTGCTTGGAATCCGCGGTAGAATCAGATCTCCCGCGAGGAGGTGGCGCCGAGGGGTGCGGCGGGAGCGCTCGCAGACAGGCGGTCGCTTGTGCCGACGCTTGCGAAGGAACGGAAGGAACAGCACTGCAGGAAAGCGGTTCATGCTGCCTGTATCATCTGGCTTCCAACCCCTACCGGGTGTCTTCGGAAGCGACGGCCGGTTGGAAGTGAACGAGACGGGACTCGACGGGCCGGATAGTGCAGATAAGGTCCTTTCAGGGCAGATCGGTACCCGGATGGACAGAAGAGGGAACACCAGCGACGGCCAGTGGCGCCGGCACGACAACCAGACTCATCCTGGGTGAGGGCAATGATCGAGGACCCGAACGGAGTTGCCTATGCCACGACCTACGACTACACGGCGAATGGCGACCTGAAGCGTGTGACGCAGGGCTCACAGACGAGATCGTTTGGGATGAGTTCGCTTGGCAGGCTGCAGACGGCCACAAACCCGGAAACCGGGATGGTCACTTACACCTATGATCCGAACGGCAATCTGGTGAGCAGAGTCGCTCCGAAGACGGTTATTCCGGCGATTTCGGTGACCACAACGAACACTTATGACCCCTTGAATCGCGTTCAAAAGCGAACGTATTCCGATGCGACGCA
>JAEUQE010000334.1 GCA_016789785.1 Bryobacterales bacterium | reverse complement strand
GCCGGTCCGAAATACGCCGACTTCCACGAGTTCCTCGCTGCCCGCGGCGACGGTCAGCCCTTCTGCTTCTGGTTCGGCAGTCACGATCCACACGTGCCCTGGAATCGTGGGGAGGCGCGCCGTGCATCCATGAACCCATCGCGATTGCGTGTTCCCAAGCACCTGCCCGACGATCCCGCAGTGCGCGAGGACATCCTCGGGTACTACGCCGAGGTCGAAGAGTTCGACCACGAGTGCGGTCAATTGCTGGAAGAATTGCAACGCCGCGGCGAACTGGACAACACACTTGTCATCATGACAAGTGACAATGGATGGCAGCTTCCGCGTGGTCTGGCTGGCTGTTACGACCTCGGTGTTCGCATTCCCATGGCGATGCGCTTGCCAGGCGCCATCCGTGCTGGCTCCACCCGGGATGACTTCGTGACCATCGGCGATCTCGCTCCAACACTCGTCGAGGCCGCGGGCCTGCCCAGGCCGCCGTCGTTCACAGCGAACAGCCTCTTCTCCAGCCAGCGGCGCGACGCAGTGTTTCTGGAACGGGAGCGCCATGCCAACGTGCGCCGCGGCGACCTCGCTTATCCAGTCCGCGGAATCCGCACTCGCGACTTTCTCTATCTCCGCAATCTCGCACCGGACCGTTGGCCTGCAGGCGATCCCGAATTCTATTGGGCGGTAGGCCCTTATGGCGACGTCGATGACTCGCGCTCCAAGCGCCTTCTCCTCGACCGCAAGCCACAGCCTTACTTCGATCTGAGTTTCGCGAAGCGGCCGGCCGAGGAGTTGTACGATCTGCGTTCGGATCCCGATCAGGTCAACAACGTCGCCGCTGCGCCGACGTACACCGCCGCGAAGCTTGGCCTCGCCAATCGGGTGACCGAATGGATGAAGGCCACGGCCGACCCGCGCGTCTCCCAGACCGAGTTCTGGGACCGGGTCCCCTACATCGGACCGAAGTTTAAAGGCCGTCCCACGGACCTTCCCAAAAATCGGTGATTGATTTCGCTGCCTCTTGACGCCCTTCGGATTGGAGGCAGAATGAAGCGAATCATGATTCTCATGCTGGCGGCAGTCGCATCGCCAGCGGCAACTGTGACGATTCCGGCGTCGAACTTCGGGTTTTACCACCAGAACGGAACGTTCACGAGCGCGACGAACCATGCGATTGGCTACTATACTGGCAGCCCGGCCGGCGAATTACGGAACTTTGTCGTTTTCAACCTGACAGGCCATGCCGGCAAGATCACATCCGCGAAACTGCGTTTGTTCAACCCGTCGTCCGGCTATTCCAGCCCGCATGGTAGCGAAACATTTACGCTGTTCGATGTTTCCACACCCATCAGCAGCCTCACTGCGCTTACCGGCGGTACGGCTGCTTTTGCCGACCTCGGGAGCGGCCTCCAACTCGGCTTCGTTACGGTGACAAGCGCCGTCGCCAATTCGGTGGTGGAAGTCGGCCTCTCTGCCCAAGGATTGGCTTATCTCAATGCCAACAACGGTCAAGTCGCGATCGGTGGCGCACTCACCACCATCGTGGGCATGGAGACACAGCGGTTGTTCAACTCGGCCACGGGCTCGATCGTGCGGGAACTTGTCATCACCACCGACGATAGCGTGGTGCCCTGCGCGTTCAGTCTTTCGCAGACCACCGCGAGCGTCGCGGCCGACGGCGGCTCCACTACCGTGGCATTGACCAACACTGCGGGGACGAACTGCCAGTGGAACGTCACCAATAGCGCAAGCTGGATCACGCCCTCTACCAGCAACGGCACCGGCTCCGCCAACCTCAACTTCGTCGCCGCGGCGAATCCGTCGACCACTGCGAGAACCGCCAGCATCACCATTGCCGGACTCACTTTCACCATCTCGCAGAATGGCATGACGCTTCCGCCTCCCTCTACTCCCTCCGCCCCTTTGCGATTCGTGAGGCTGACGCCCTGCCGTTTGATGGAGACCCGGCAGGACTACAACTTCGAAGGCCGGGTGTTCCCCTTCGGACCACCCTTCCTGAACGGAGGAGAGACCCGCACTTTGACGCCTCAGGCATCCAACGTTTGCACGGTGCCAGCGTCGGCGAAGGCCTATGTACTCAACGTGACGTTGATCCCACGCAGCGGTGGAGTCGACTTCGTGACGGTGTTTCCCTCCGGTGAGACGAGGCCCGACTACTGGACGGTCCGTTCCCCCGATGGCCAGATCGTGGCGAACTCGGCCATCGTTCGTGGTGGCACAGGAGGCGCCATTAGCGTCTACACGTCGAGCCAGACCGATCTACTGATCGACATCGCTGGCTACTTCACCGACAGTTCCGCCGAGTCCAATCTGACGTACTTCCCCCTGACTCCATGCCGCGTCATCGAGACGCGCGCCGCCTACCGTCCGCAGGCCGGGCAGTTCGGACCTCCCGCGCTCGCCGGCAGGCAGACCAGGAACTTCCGCTTCCCTCAAAGCACGGACTGCCAGATCCCGCAAGGCGCTTCGGCATACTCGGTCACCATCACCGTGGTTCCCTCCGGACCTCTCCCGTTTCTGACTGCCTGGCCTGCGGGTGCGGCCCAGCCAAACGTCTCCAGCATCAACTCGCCCGGCGGGCGGGTGCTCGCGAACAGTGTGATTCTCCCCGCAAGCGCCGACGGCAGCATCAGCCTCTATGCGTTCGAGACCACCGACGTGATCGTCGATATCAACGGTTACTTCGCGCCGGACAACGGATCTGGGCTCTACTTCTATCCCGTCACGCAATGCAGAGCCAGCAACACGAACGACGGATCGTACTCCGGCGCATTCGGAGGACCAGCATTCGGCGATAGTGCGACGCGTACCATCCCGGTTCGCGCCTCTTCGCGATGCGCCGGAATCCCCCAGAATGTGCGCGGCTACGCAGCCAACGCAACCGTTATCCCGAACGGGAACCCGATGCCCTTCCTCACCGTGTGGGGGACAGGTCAGTCACAGCCGAATGCCTCCGTGATCAACGCGTTCCAAGGGCAGACGGTATCGAGCGGCTTCCTCGTGCCCGCGGGCAATGACGGAAGCATCGACGTCTACGCATTCCGCAGTACGCATGTTGTGATGGAAATCAGCGGCTACTTTGCCCGCTAAACCTGCATCAATCCTCTAGAGTGGCGCGCCTCTTCCACGGGGCGCGCCAAACCCACTGTAAGGCGCCTCACACTCCGCTCGTAAAATCCTGTCATTTCTCTCAACAAAACCCATCCTTGAAACGTCTAAGCGAGTGAGTACGTCAAAAGTGCAACTCGAATGAGATCAGGAACCGCCGTCCTGCTCGTGATTCTCGCCACACTCGGGTCCGCCGGGTGCGATGTGGCAGCCACCCGGGTGTCCGCGGTTGCTGAGAAGCAACAGCCATCGCCCGCCGTGACCGGGCCGCGCACGGACTCTCGGCTGGCAACCCGGCGAGTCCGCGCAACCGGTGTGATCCAAGCCCTGCGCTACCGCTCCGTGCAGGTTCCCCAGATCGCTGGACAGCAGGGACGCATGACCCTTACGTCGCTCACCGGGAATGGCCTCAAGGTCAAGCAAGGCGCCGTTCTCGCCGAGTTTGATTCCACTCAGCAGGAAGAACTCGCGCTCACCGCCGAAGCAAAGGTGGACGATCTGAACCACCAGATCGAGCAGAAAAGGGCGGAGAACTTGAGCAAAGCCGCGGAACGTTCGGCGGCTCTCAAACAGGCGGACGCCGACAAAGCGAAAGCCCTGCTCCAACTCCGCAAAGGGCCGCTGTTGAGTGAAATCGACCGGCACAAAAACGAAGTGCGCGTCCGAAAAGCGGAAGCTGAAGTGGAAAGCCTCCAGAAATCCAGTGCGTGGAACGCGAAAGCCGAAGCTGCCTCGTTGAGGATTCTCGAACTGCAGCGCGATCGTCAGGCCGTTGCGCTGGAGCGCGCGAAGAGCAATCTGGAGCGCCTGGTCGTGAAGGCTGGCCTCGACGGAATGGTCGCGCTCGAGAACATCTGGCGAAGTGGCTCCATGGGGCCGCCGCAGGAAGGCGACCAGGTCTGGACCGGCATGCCGATTCTGAAGATCTTCGATCCCACAGACATGGTGGTCCAGGTCCAGGTCAACGAGCCGGATGGAACAGCTATGGTGCCGGGGACGAAAGCGAAGGTCTATCTCGACGCCTACCCCGAAGCGGTGTTCGACGCAGTGTTCGAATCGGCAAGTCCCGTCGCCGCGCCGGCTGCTCTTGGCAGCCCCGTGCGCACCTTCTCCGCACGGTTCCGTTTGCAGCAGGTGGATTCACGGCTTCTTCCCGATCTCTCCGCTGCCATCGACATTGAGGTGCCACTGAAATGAAGCGGCTGCTTCGATTCGCGGGCTTCCTGCTGGCGCTCGTGCCGGCCGGTTGGATCGTCGGCTATTGCGCACAGCAATGGCGTTCCATGCAGTCCTCAACCGCGCAGATTCCCTTGGCTCCCGCCCGAAAGGGCGAGTTTCTGGTGTTGGTCCCGTGCCGCGGCGAACTGGTGGCAGGCCGCTCGGTACAAATCACCGCGCCGATGAGTGTGCAGGGCCTGCAGATCGTTTGGCTTGCGCCGGCGGGTGAGGCGATCAAGGAAGGCGACCCTGCGATCCGTTTCGATCCCAGCGCTGTTCGTCAGCAACTCGTCGAGAAGGAAGCAAGTCTGCGTCAGGCACAGGCATCGCTCGAGCAGGCTCAGGCGGAAGCGCGCATTCGCGAGGAGGAAGATCGCCGGGCGTTGTCGGCCGCCCGCTATCAAGTGGAACGCGCGCGGATCGAAGTGTCCAAGCAGGAAGTAGTCAGTGCTCTGCAAGGAGAGGAAAGCAGAATCGATCTTGGTATTGCGGAAGAGAAGCTTCGCACGCAGCAGGCAACCGGCGATATGCACGCCGCCGCGAGCAAAGCACGGATCGCCTCATTGGACCGCGTGCGCAGGCAGGCCGAGTCCGAAGTGAATCTCGCCAAGCGCCGCCTGGAGACCATGGAAGTGAAAGCGCCGCTCAACGGCGTGATCGTCTTCATGCCGAACTACTCGCAAGGATGGATGAACGCGAAGCCCTTCAAAGTGGGCGACAGCGTGTGGCCCGGCAGCAGCATCGCCGAGATCCCCGAACTGGCGAGCATTGAGATGAAGGGCAAACTCGAAGAAATCGATCGCGGCCGTATCGCCGCCGGCATGCCTGTTCGCATTCATCTTGATCCCATGCCGGAGAAAGTGTTTCAAGGTAAGCTGGCCGCGCTTTCGCCGCTCACTGAGCAGAGCTTCGAATGGCCGCCTACGAGGAGTTTCCGCGCATCGGCTCGATTTCAGGATCCCGACCCGCGGCTGCGTCCCGGCATGAATGGCCGCATCGACGTGATCGTGGATCGTATCCCGAACGCGATCAGTGTGCCTTCAAAGGCCGTATTCACGCGCAACGGGCAGCCTGTGGTGTATCGCATGGAGCGCGGTCTCCATGTGCCTGTGCAGGTGAAGGTGGTTGCGCGCAACGTGGATGAAGTCGCGGTGGAAGGTCTGCCGGCGGGAGCGCAGGTAGCCTTGGCCGAACCGGAGCCATCGAAATGAAACGCTGGTTGATGCTGACATTTCTATTGAGCGGGTGCGCCGCCGGCGTGGGCTTCGGATTCCTGCGGCTCTATCGCGCCACGCAACCGGAACAGAAAGTGGAGGTGCCTACCGCGGCAGTCCGGCGCGGCGACGTCACCTTTTCCGTGGTGGCTCGCGGCGAATTGCACGGCGGCAACACGCAGTTGCTCACTGCGCCAATGGGAACCTCCGGAGAACTTGTGCTCACTTCGCTTCCGCAGAACGGAACACTGGTCACGCAGAACGATGTCATCGCGACGTTCGACACCACCGAGCAGGAGTACAAACTCCGCGAAGCTGAGGCTGACCTCGCCGAGGCGGAGCAGCGGCTCGCCGAAGCGAATGCAATGAGTCACGCCAAAGAGGAAGAAGGGCGGCTTGCGCTGTTGAAGGCGAAGGCTGATGTGGAACTGGCCCAGATCGAATGCCGGAAAAACCCGCTGCTCGCTTCTTCCGTTGCAAGGCAGAATGAACTGGCACTGGAGGCGGCACGCGACAACCTCCGCCAGATTGAGGCCGATCTCGCCGGGCGCAAGGCGACCGCGGCGGCTGGCGTCGCGATTCAGGAAGCCGCACGCAGCAAAGCGCAAATCCTAGCGGCAACCGCGAAACGCAACATCGAGAACATGACACTGCGTGCGAAGACCGCCGGCTATGTGTCGATCTCGGCCAACATGAACACCAACATGTGGATGGACGGCATGCGCTTCCCTGACCTGCAGATCGGCGACACCGTGCGTCCTGGAGTGGCCGTGGCGCAAATTCCCGATCTCACAAGTTGGGAGATCACCGCGCGCTTGAGTGAAGCCGATCGGGGACACCTCGCCCTTGGACAGCCCGCCGCCATTCGCGTCGCTGCCATGCCTGGCAAGGAGTTTCGCGGCAAGGTGAAGAATCTCGGCGGTACGGTCGGGCCGCCCTGGGATCGGCGTTTCGAATGCAAACTATCGCTGGATGATCCTGCCGCAGGGCTCCGTCCCGGCATGAGTGTTGTCATCACCGTAACCACACAGACCGTCCCCAATGCTCTTTGGATCCCCGCCCAGGCCCTGTTTGAGAGTGATGGTCGGACGTTTGTCTACGTCAAGACGCCGGCCGGATTCACCCCACAGGATGTGAAGCTGGAACGGCGCAGCGAAAGTCAGATCGTCGTCACTGGTGTGAAGGAAGGCGGTCTCATCGCTCTCGCCAATCCCCTGCAGAAGGCATCCAGCGAGGCTAAGAGCGACGGTGCAGGCAACGCGATGAAGGCTCTGGGGAAATAGAGATGCTCGGTTTCCTTCGGCTCTTCTCCGATATCGGCTTCGCCTTCTCCAATCTGCGTGCGCAGAAGACGCGGACATTCCTTACGGCGCTGGGAATTGTGTTTGGCGTCGGTTCCGTGATCGGCATGCTTGCGATTGGCGCCGGCGCCCGCGAAGAATCGCTGCGGTTCATTGAACAACTCGGTGTCCGCAACATACTCATCGATTCACGGCCGGCGGCAAGCCGCGAAGAACTCCAGCAGAGGCGGCGCTCGTCTCCCGGTTTGACCGAACGCGACGTGCGGATTCTCGAAACCAACATTGAATCGCTGGAAATGCTTTCCCCACGCCGCACCTTGCATCCGGCCCGCGTGTTGCCGAAGCCGGCGGGAGAAGTGCC
>JAEUQE010000333.1 GCA_016789785.1 Bryobacterales bacterium | reverse complement strand
CCGCTGCACTAACCGTTGTGCTAAGGGCCCTTAGTTTCAATCACTTGTGAGACAGGCACGCTTTCACTAGATGCGAGTCTCCAGCATTACATCGAGGATATCATGCCGCCAACTCGGCGCGCTTTGGAACTGTTCTGCGATACGCTTCCTTCGGGCATCTGGCAGAGAGGCTGCGTTGTCCGTCGCGCCTGGAAAGTGCTACGCTCTGATATCCGTCCGTTAACAAGTTTGAAAATGTCAAGATTCCCGACGTCCCTACTGTGGCTCTTGGCGGCGCCCCTCTGCGCGCAGGCACCACCGACTGCCATTGACTCTGGGCAGCCCGTCATTCGCTACTACCCACCTTCTGATTACCGTGCCGGTACGCAGATCTGGGCAGTCGACAGCGACAGTCGCGGCGTGATGTACTTCGGGCATAACCTCGGCGTTCTCGAGTACGACGGAGTCAACTGGCGCAAACTGCATGTCACCGGCACGTCGGTCCGCGCCCTCGCGATCGGCCCGGACGGACGGCTTTACTGCGGTGGCATCGGGGATTTCGGCTACCTGGAGGCCGACAGTAAAGGCGATCTGAAATATCACTCCCTACTGCAGGATGTGCCGGCCGAGCACCGCGACTTCGGCGACATCTGGCAGATCGCCCGCAGTCCCGCTGGTGTCTTCTTCCAGTCCTACCAGCGGCTATTCCGCTGGGATGGAAAGCGCATTCACGTCTGGAAATCGCGGCAGCGGTTCGAAGCTGTCAGCTACACCCAGGGCAAGGTGCTCACGTCGGATGTCGCCACAGGGATTCTCGAGGTTTCCGGAGACGACTTGCGTCCCGCACCCGGCGGGGAGGCAGCCAAGGGACTCATACGGCTCTTTTTTCACCCGTATGACGACAAGCGAATGTTGGTCACCGCCCGGGATTCGTTGCTATACCTCTATGACGGCAACACCCTTTCCCGTTTCCCGACGGAGGCCGACCCTTACCTCAAACAGAACACCGTCTACACGTCGACGACGTTGCCCGGAGGCCGTTATGCCGTAAACACGCTGCGCGGCGGCATGTTTCTTCTGGATCACGACGGAAAACTGCTGCGGCATGTCGGTCCAGGGAATGGGCTGCCCGTTGGACAAACGTATTGGTCCCATCTCGATAGCCAAGGGAATCTCTGGCTGGGGCTCGCCCGCGGTGTGGCGCGTATGGCGCTCGATGCCCCGGTGGCCCAGTATCCCACGCCGCCCGGAGTGACGGTTTCCGATCTCGCCTTCTTTCAAGGGGCGCAATACCTGGCAGCGGGAGATGGCGTGTACCGGCGGACTCTCTCGGATTCCAAGTTAGCAGCGGCTTCCTACCAGCGGCTGCCTGGACCAGTGGTCCAGTATTTCGCGTTCGAGCAGTACCAGCCACCATCGGGTCCGCCTCGCCTGCTGGCGGCGGGGAACCCTGGCATCGTCGAGGTTACGGGAGACCGCGTGGTGCCCACAATACCCGTCGGCCCTGGCAACGTACGTTCGGCCTATGTACTGCTGGCTTCCCGCAGACATCCCGAGAGGCTCTTCTCGGCCGGCCTGACTGGCCTTCACTCGCAACGTCTCTCCGGAGACCAGTGGGTGGATGAAGGGCGGTTGCCCGGCCCCGCGGAGGGCCTACGCTCGATGGTGGAAGATGAAGCTGGCGTTCTCTGGGTAGCCAGCATTACCAATGGTGTTCTGCGCGTGCAGGTTCCCGCCGAAGGAGTCAGCAACGCCAGGTTCGAGCGCTGGGGCAAGGAGCGCGGACTCCCCCCGGGCGGAATCCGCTTGGCTTCGATAGCTGGAGAAATCCTCGCCACCCCAGCGAATGACCCGGAAGGCGGAACCACCGTCTACCGGCTGGATGCCAAGGCGAACCGCTTCGTGCCTGACGGGCGGTTCAAGATCCCGGACGTGATTCCTTCGGGTTTCCAGGAGCCGGTGACGGTTGACGAGTTGGCAAACGGAGACTTATGGGTCAGCGCGGACCGGAACCACGCTCTTTTTCGCAAAGAAGGCCCCGGCCGCTACCGCATGGAGCGGGAGGCTCTCCGGCAATTCCGCCTGCTGGTCGGCGATGCCGTCACCCCGGTTTTGGATCCCAGTGGTTTCGTGTGGCTATCCGGAAGCGGCAACCTGCTGCGCGTGGATATGGCCCGCCTCCGGCCATACGCCGCTCCGTATGCAACGCTCATCCGGCGTATCAGCAGCGGATCGGGAAACCTTGTGTACGGCGGCACAGCCCCTGCTGCTTTCCGCGCTCCCGAGTTACCGGCGGACCATCGCGCGCTACGCTTCGAGTTTGGCGCCACCTCCTATGAGAATGAGGCCGAGACGCAGTTCCAGTTCCGGCTGGATGGTGCAGACACGGACTGGTCGGGCTGGAGTCTCCGTCGCGAGGTCTCCTATAACAACCTGGAGCCCGGGAACTATGTGTTCCGCTTGCAGTCGCGCGACGGCAGCGGCCGCGCGGGCAAGGAAGCGGCGTTCCCCTTCCGCATTCTGCCGCCCTGGTACCGCACCTGGTGGGCCTATGGCTCCTACTTCGTACTGCTCGCATTCGTGGTCGCCGGATCGCGCTACACGCTGGTGCATCGCGAGCGGGAGAAATCCCGGCGCCGCACCGCCGAACTGGAAGCGCAGGCACGGGAACTGGAAGCGACGGTAAACGCGCGCACCGCGGAGATCCGTGCGCAAGCGGCGGAAATCGCCAAGCAGCGCGAGACGGTGGAGCGCCTGAGCGACATCGGCCGTGAGATCACCTCTTCCCTTGACCTGGAAACGATCCTCTTCAAGTTGTACGAGCGCGTGAACCAGTTGATGGATGCCGCTGTTTTCGGCGTAGGCCTCCACCAGCCGGAAAAGCACCACATCGAGTACACGCTTGCGATTGAGAACGGCAAGCGTTATGCCCCGTACACCCGCGACACGCGCGACAAGAACCAGTTTCCGGTGTGGTGCATCGACAACCGCAAGCCTCTGCGCCTGAACGACGTCAGCGCCGAGTACGGCAAGTACATCCAGAGCTACAAGCATGCCGGCGGGTTGTTGGAGGATGGGACACGATCCGCCGCGCCGCAGGCGATGCTCTATGTGCCGCTGATCGCGCAGGACCGCGTTCTGGGGGTTCTATCGGTACAGAGCTTCCAGAAGAATGCGTACACCGAATACCATCTGAAGCTGCTCGAGAGCCTGGCGGCGTACACGACCATCGCGCTGGACAACGCCTCGGCGTACCGCGTGATCCAGCAGCGCGAGCAGGATCTGAGCGCGCGCGCGTTCGAACTGGCAACGATCAATCGCATCAGCCAGGCGATGTCCAGCCAGTTGGAGATGGACCAGTTGATCCAGATCGTGGGAGACCAGGTGCGCGATGTCTTCAAGGCATCCCGCGTGGAAGTGGCCTTGCGCGAAAGCCCTTCGCAGCGCCTCGCATTCCGGTATGTCTATGGGCCGGGCGCCGGCGAGGGAGCCGATCGAAATGAAGGCATCGCGGAGGTGCTGCGCTCCGGGCGCGTCGTTCGCCGGGAGCCTGCGTATCTGGCCGCACCGGTCCCCGCCGGTGGCCAGACCGCCGGCGTGATC
Organism: Bryobacterales bacterium; assembly: GCA_016789785.1. Next base: position 3,683 of record JAEUQE010000333.1, on the reverse strand, counting down.
ACCGCGCAGGGCGTGGCGCCCTTTACAGACGCGGACCAGCGCCTGCTTTCCACCATTGCTTCGGCGTTCGGCGTCTCGGTTCACAACGTGCGTCTATTTGAGGAGACGCGCCAGGCGCGCGCCGCCGCCGAGGAAGCCGACGCCGCCAAGAGCTCGTTCCTTTCCACGGTGAGCCATGAGTTGCGCACCCCGCTGACCTCGGTTCTCGGCTTCGCCAAGATCATCAGGCGGCGGCTGGAAGAACGCCTCTTTCCGCTGGTGCCGGAGACTGACAAGCGTATCGCCTCCACCAAGACACAGGTGATGGAGAACCTCGACGTCGTCGTGAGCGAAGGCGAGCGTTTGACCAAGCTGATCAACGACGTGCTGGACCTCGCCAAGATCGAGGCCGGCAAACTGACCTGGAACATGGAGCCGTTGCATCTGGATGACATCATCGACCGTGCCGCGGCGGCCACCGCATCGCTGTTTGAATCCAAAAGACTGGCCTTTGTCCGCGAGGTAGAGCAGGGGTTGCCCGAAGTGACCGGTGATCGCGACCGGCTGATTCAGGTGGTGATCAATCTGTTCTCCAATGCCATCAAATTCACCAACGAAGGCTCCCTGACCTGCCGGGCCTTCGCGCGCGAAGGCGAGATCCTTGTGAGCGTCATCGACACTGGCATCGGCATCGCCTCGGCTGACCAGCCGAAGGTCTTCGAGAAGTTTAAGCAGGTTGGCGATACGCTTACCGATAAGCCCACCGGTACCGGCCTTGGCCTGCCCATCTGTCGGGAGATCATCGAGCATCACGGCGGCCGCATCTGGGTGGAGAGCGAACTCGGGAAAGGTAGCACCTTCTCCTTTACGTTGCCAGTGGCCGGCACCGAGCAGGCGGAGGCGCCACTCCCATTAGCCACCCTCATCCGCCGCCTGCGCGAACAGGTGGCCCTGCAGGAGCCGAATGGGAAATCCATTCTCGTCGTTGACGATGATGCCAGTATTCGCTCTCTTCTCAAACAGGAGTTCAGCGAGGCAGGCTACCACGTCCGCCTGGCGGAGAATGGCCGCCGGGCCCTGGAGTTGGTGCGCGAGCAGGCGCCCGATCTCATCATCCTGGACGTGATGATGCCCGAGATGAACGGCTTTGATGTGGCCGCCGTAGTCAAGAACGACCCGGGCACGATGCATATCCCAATCGTGATCCTCTCCATCGTGGAGGATAAGGAGCGCGGCTTCCGGCTCGGAGTGGACCGCTATCTCACAAAGCCCATCGACACTCCTGCGCTATTCAGGGAAGTCGGCGCTCTGCTCACTCAGGGCAAGTCCCATAAGAAGGTCATGGTGGTGGACGAGGATGCCTCCACGGTGCGCACCTTGTCGGACGCCCTACAGGCGAGCGGTTATCACGTGGTGGAGGCAAACGGGGACGAAATCATTCCCAAGGCCATGTCCTCCCAGCCGGATGTCATCCTGTTGAATTCGGTGTTCAACCAGCAGACGGTTCACGCGTTGCGCTTTGAAAAGGGCCTCGAACACCTTGTCTTTCTCATCTATCAATCACCCACATGAATCCGAAAATCCTAATCGTAGACGATGAGCCGCACTTGCGAATGCTCCTGCATCAGACGCTGGAGGAATTGGAGGACGAAGGGGTGGAACTGCTGGCCGCCACCAATGGCGAAGAAGCGTTGCAACTGATCGAGCAGGAGCAGCCCAATCTGGTCTTTCTGGATGTGATGATGCCGAAACGCAATGGCTTCGATGTCTGCGAGGCCGTCAAACACCAGTTAGGGCTGAAGCAGGTGTACGTCGTCCTGCTGACGGCCAAAGGCCAGGAATTCGACCGCCAGCGTGGACACGAGGTGGGCGCCGACCTTTATATGACAAAACCATTCGATCCCGACGCCTTGCTGGCGAAAGCCCGCGAGGTGCTGGGTCGAGCCTGAACGGGCGCCGATGGCGACACCCTCTCCCGGTTCCCTGCTTGGCCAGCGCAGCGATGCGCGCCCGGTGCTCGAAGCGCTGCTTGCAGCCTTGGGCGGTGGCATCTCGATCACGGATGTCACCGGCAGGCACGTGTTTGGCGATGCCATGGCTGAAGGTACACGTTTTGCCGTCGAAGTGGATGGCGAGACTGTCGCGTGGGTGACCGGACCTGCTGGCGCGGCACAAGCGGCCTCCCTTCTGCTGAAGCATCTCAGCGTCAAGGAGGGTGAACGCAAAGCACTGGCCCGCGAGGTGTTGCACCTCTACCGCGAGATCCATCTGATCGAACAGTTGTCCGAGCAACTCACCGCCCTGTTCGACCTGGAAACCCTGGGCGACACCGCTCTCCAGCAGGCGCGCAAGTTGATCCAAGCCACCGATGGTGTAGTGCTGTTGCGCGGCACCGGAACCGAAGCGCCGCTCCTTGTGGTGGCCCGGTTCGGCGATGCGGGCCTGGCAGCCGATTCCGAATTGGTGCGTACGCTCAGTCTGCGCGACACGGGGGACATCCTCAACGACGTTACGGGCATTCCAGGCGTCCGATCGCTCCTATGTGCCCCGCTCAAGGCCAAGCAGCATCCCATCGGGGTGTTGATGCTCACCAGCCAAAGCCCGGTCACCTATGCCGCTGCCGACCTTAAGCTGCTGAACACCATCGCGCTGCAGGCGGCTGCCGGCATCGAGAACGCCATGCTGTGCGCCGACATGGTACGCGCCGCCCGTGATCGCGAACAACTCACTTCGCTGCAGAAGGAACTCGATGTGGCACGCAGCATCCAGCACTCGCTGCTGCCGCGCACGGCGAATCCCTTTCCCAAACGGACCGACTTTGAAATCCACGCCGCCATGACATCGGCCAACGAAGTGGGCGGTGATTTTTTCGACTTCTTCCTGGTTGGGGAGCACCAGTTGGGTGTTGTCATCGGCGATGTCTCCGGAAAAGGCATCCCAGCGGCGCTGTACATGGCCGTGACTCGCACCCAGATCAAGACAACGGCGCTCGGCGGCAGCGAACCGGAGCAGTGCCTGGGGGCAGTGAATCGCTTCCTGGTGGGCGAGAAAATCGGGCGCATGTTTGCCACCTGCTTCTATGGCGTCCTCGATACGCGAAACGGCGAGTTCCGCTACGCCAACGCGGGCCACAATCCTCCTTATGTGCGGCGCACCGGCGGCGGCATCGAAGCCCTGCCGCTGGTGGGCGGGCTGCCGCTGGGGGTGATGGACCGGCCCTATGCGTCGGGACGGATCGGCCTGGCTCCGGAGGACCTTCTACTCCTTTACACCGACGGAGTGACCGAAGCCGTCGATCCCCAGCAGGAGTTGTTCAGTCCGGCGCGCCTGCAACAATGCCTGGAATCGGCACCGCATCTGACGTCACGGGAGATCATCGCGCACATCGACCAGGCCGTGCGCACGTTCACCGCCGGCGGACCGCAGTCGGACGACATCACAATGCTGGCGTTACGCCGGGCCGCAGCCCTTTGACGTTTCCGGCGGTTCGGAGTTAGCTGACGCGGGCTGGGTTGAGGTGAAAGCCCGTGAAGACCACCGCCGCATCCGGCCGGCTCCCGTGAGGGGCTGCGATCGCAGATGGGGCCAGCATCAAACCTCGAACGCGGCGGCAATGAAGCCGGCAAGCATGCAGCGGCAAGCGATCAGATGCCAGCACCCGGGCGCCGGCGGGCCGCGATATGCTCATAGAGATTCTATGCGGT
>JAEUQE010000332.1:3649-7291 GCA_016789785.1 Bryobacterales bacterium | reverse complement strand
CATGATGGCCAGCACCAGGGCGAGTATGGACTGATCTTCGGCTTGGAGTTGATGACGCTCGGCAGGATCAAACGAGAATGGACGGCGTGGAAGCGCGACGCACATTCTCACGGCCCGGTAGACTGCCAGTCTCCTGGTGTGGTGCGCGCCCAGTATCACAACCCGAAGTGGATCCCGTTCACAAGTGATCGCGAAGGAAATCACCTGGCGCTGGATCTTGATCCCGATGAGCATGGCAGCGTGGGGCAAGTGATCGTCGTCGGACGGGCGAGCGGTCAACGCCGGCGGCTCACCGTTTCGTTCGACGCGTTCGTTGAGCGATACGTCCACCACCTGCGAACCGTCGACTGGCAGATCGAGAGTGGCCTTGGCTGGTCCGTCCGCAATCGCAAACTTGCCGCGATGCACTATCACGATTGGCCCGTCATCAAAACTCGCGGCCCGGCCGTTCGCACCGCCCCCGGCTTCTTCGCTCGCGTGATGGAGACCCTGCGCGGCCGCACATTCTGAGCCACCGCAAGGCAGCTATAGCGGAATCTCGATCTCGTGGCAGAGCCCGTCGCGCACGCGCATCTCGGCTGTCGAGACTAGCGTGCTCTCCTTCTTCAATTCGGCGACAAGCTTCTCGCGCGGCACTTCGGTGCCGGAGTGCTTGGAACCGTGCTTTCCCGAACGGGTGGACATTACGGACCGCAAGCGGCCGGGTTTGGAGGTAGCGCCCTTCTTCGCAAACAGCTTCCACAGCGACTTCGGCGTTGCGTTCAAGCTTCCGTGATGGCCCACTTTGTAAAGATCCACCTCGGAGAGAAGATCGCTCTTCCCCTGCTCTTTGAGTCTGCGCAGCGCGAACGACCAGTTCTCAATTTGCGCGTCGCCGGGGAACAACAGGCGCTTGCCACCTGCCTCAAAAAGGAGGATCACACTCGTGTTGTTCATCTGGTTGTCGAGTTCGCGCACGATGCTCAGCAGTTGTTCGCCCCGGATCGCGCGCACACGATCGCGGAACCAGCGCATCTCCACCGGAACATCGTCCAAGGGAATCGTCTTGGCTTCGAATAGCCGCTGGCCCGTCGTTTCGTGCGATGCGGCGCGCTCCTGAGATCCCCAGAAGTTGTGGAAGTGCCAGAACTCATCGGGGTCTTTGTGGCGTTGTGAACGGATCGCATCGGATTGCTTGAGTGTCGGCGGACCAAGCACGTGCACCTTCACGCCAGGCAGCAGTTTCTCGAGCCCGCTCTTGGACTGGAAGTAGACGTACTTCGGATTCGGGCTCATGGTCATCAGGTTCTTCACGGCGCTCTCATTCTTGAGATTGTCGTCGCCCAGAAACGCAAGCCGGCTGCGCGATTCCTTGCTCAACCACGAGTGGTTGGATGCGGCTTTCACCATTCCCGCGACATGGTGCATCGCGTGCAGGCTGCCGAGGAACGCCTTCGCGCGGCCGGGGTCGTTCACAGGCGACAGCGCATCGACGGGCGCGTCCGGGTCCTCCGTCCATGGTTGAATGACTACCTTCGGAGCGAGTGCGCGGATGATGTCGCCGGGGCCTTTGCCATCCTTCGATGTCGCGAATCCGCTGATGTGGTCGCGATGGCGATGGGTCGCGACGACGGCCATGAGCCCCGTCTTGCCACAGCGCTCGCGAACATCCTTCGCTATGTCGAGCATGAGCGTTTGCGCCCTCTTCTTGCTGAAGTGCTCTGGCGCCGCGGTGCTGCCGAAGTCAATCAGAATGTGCCTGTCGTTGCCGTCGGCATAGTGGAACGTGAGGAGGAAGCAGTCGCCGAATCCGACGTTGTAGGTGCGAAGCGTGATCTTGCTTGGTTTCGTGGCGGGCATGGCGTTACTCCTCATCCGTGTCGACGTAGCCAAGTGGCCAGCGCAGCATACGGGAGAGATGCAGCGACGAAAAGCGTTGCGCGGCGGAGCCCTTCTCAAAGAAGCCGGCCTCCCACAGATGGCCCAGGCGCTTCTGTTGGCGCTCAATATTGTCGATGCGGTTGCGCACGTGGTACTTCAGACGGCCATATTCGTCGAAGATCAGCGAGCCTCCACCGTAGAGTCTGATCTCGAATTGCGAAGGCATCTCTTTCGGCTTTGTGATCTTCAACCGCTTGAGTTCCCGGGCCTCCAGTGTGAGGACCTGATAATACTCCGCCACAGTCTCATGAAGAATGAAGCCGTCCGGCCCCACCCGGCTGCATGGACGTACGGAAAGCACCTTCGTATAGGCATCTTCGAAAATGCCGAGAAGTCCGCGGTTCTGCCAGATGAATCGGAACGCTTCGTCGTGATTGTGCCGCAGCGAGTCGAAGTGAATCCCTGAGTAGTCGAGAACCTGATCTGGTTTCACGGGCGGTTCCCATGCTCCGCTCTCGATCTGCGCGGAGGTCGGCGGAATTCCGAACACCGCGAAGCTGTCACGAATCGCACTCCGGAACCCGTACCGCGAATCATCAGGCACAATCTCCTGATCCGACGTGATCAACGCGCTCAGGAAATCGCCGAACCGCAAGTCCGTGGGCGGACAGTAGTCAATCGCGCGAATGCAGATATTGAGGAGGCGATCCGCGGTATCAGCGCACTCCTTGATGACACGTTCCCGATCGAGCGGCCCCTTGCCATCCACATCGCCGAGCGTCGCCAAGCCCTTACCCAGCACTTCGATGAACGCATTCATCATCGCGGCGACGAAAATCTCCCCGCGCCGGTGTGGCTGGCGGAAGAGCGGATCGCTCAGCAGATCGGGACCGGCGGGCAGTTGCACCGACCTTCGAAGCGCACTCCCGCGTACGCCGCTCAACTCGGAGCCGAGTTGGTCCGCCAGCCCAAGCAGCACCGACTTGCGCAGTGCGGCGGGTGTGAGTGCGGACCGCCGCACGGATCTCGGCAGACCTTTCTTCGATTCGAGTGCGGCTCGCACCACTTCCGGAATCGCAAACGCCGAGAGCAGCGCCACCACGTCGGCGAAGCCTTCATGAAACGCGGCTTGGTCGGGACTTGACGGATCGGTGTAGCGTTCGCGCAGGCCATCGAGCAGCGCGTGCGTGGTTTCATGCACGATCACGTCGTGCGACAGGCACGTGAACACCATGTCCTTGCTGTTTGGGGAAGGGAAGTATCCAAACAGCAGAGCGCGGTCGCGGTCCGAGTAGAAGGCATTCGCATCCGCGAAGGCGTGCGGCGCGACGTAGAGCTGATGGCCACCGAAGCTCCACTCGATCCGGCGGCCCAACGCGCGTTCAAAGCGGGCGAGCGTCCGCATCACGATTGCATAGACATTCTGGGCATGGAACTTTGGGTCGCCCAGAATCGTGGCGTTGGTGGGCTTCGAAAACGGATCCTGCGCGTTGCCATAAGCGGCTGCATCCTCGGGTGCGTAGATCGTGTCGGATGTGGAATCGTAGTCGATCACGTGCACCCGGTAGCCACGCGGTCCGGCTGCAAGAACCTCGTGAGGAACCTCGACCTCGGCTGTGAGAATGCGCTTGTTCTTGCCTGATCCAACGCGCAGTCCTGGATCCTGCGCGACGATCGTGAGTCGCCTGTTCAGTGTCACGCCCGCCTCCGTGAGTGCAACGGAGGATAGTCTACAACATCACTCAACCGTCAGAGAGGCGGATGCTTCCGCATCGCCGATTC
>JAEUQE010000332.1:0-3641 GCA_016789785.1 Bryobacterales bacterium | reverse complement strand
TCCTCCGTGAGTGCAACGGAGGATAGTCTACAACATCACTCAACCGTCAGAGAGGCGGATGCTTCCGCATCGCCGATTCGAAGTTGCACAGACCTTGCGCCGGATGCGACTCCATTGGGAACACGCGCGTTGATCTGGAGCACACCCGCAGTCCCTGGCGCGAGACCCGCGAACTCGATTTGCGCGTCCTGCCCGTCGATGCGAAGTTGAACCAGCGCGGCGGGGCGAAGGTCCGCGGTGTTGGTGACTGCACCTGTGCGTGCCGCGGGGATGGTGACGCCGGCTCCGGTGGCGAAGAGCACAATGATGTCGCCTCCCCTTGATGGATTGCTCGGCGTGATCAGGCTGCCATCGGCTTTGAAGAATGCGTTGTGCAGTCCGGGACTGGCCGCTGCAACCGGCACTTGCACACCCGGCGGAACAAGCCCGCCAACTTTCACTTCGATCAAGGCATCACGCGCCCCAGCGACTTCATACGGGATCTGGATGTTGAGTTGCCCGGACTGCGCATAGAAGATCGGAGCCGGAATGTTGTTCACCGTTACCGTGACTCCCGCGGTTGCGCGAGGCAACGCTCCGCTCTCGTCAAACGTTGTCGCGACACCAGTATCGGGGCCGAGGCCACTTCCGTAGATCGACACGATGGCGCCAGGCGCGATGGGACCGGACTGATTCGAGAACGCATTGACAATTCCCGCTGCGGTGAATCGCGGCCCACTCGCGCTTGCTGCGCGGGTTGTGATGTAGAGCAGATCGTTCGAAAGTCCGGTATTCGTGCTGCCACCAAAGAAGATCACACCGCCCAGATCTGGCGCGTAGGCCGATTCATGACGTTGACGCATCAGCGGCGCATCTCCCGCGACACTGATTGCAGTCCAGGAGTTCGTACGCGGATCAAAGTCCCACAAGTCGTTCAGTGACCCGCGATCGCCGGATCCGCCGTAGATCACAAGACGCCCCCGTGCGGCATCGAAACCCATACCATTCCATTGGCGCGCCGCGGGCTTCGTGCCTCCGTTGATCTCGGTCCAACGATTGGTCAGCAGATCGAATGCCCACAGATCGCCGAGCGGACATGGCCCAAAACCGCTGGCACATCCTCCATAGAGCAGCATGCGATTCGTGGACGGATCCGCAACGGCACGATGAAGACAACGGCGTAGCGGTCTCGCACTTCCACCCGGCGGGCTGATGTCGCGCCATGTGTTGCTCGATAGGTCGAATGCCCAGGTGTCGTCGAAGCGGCCTTCATCGGTGAAGCCATGCGAGATCACCATGCGATCACGTGGCGCATCGTAGATGGCCGAGTGGCTGTAGCGCTCATTGGGCGCGCCTCTGCTCCCTGCAAGCATCGTCCATCGATTCGCTTCCACATCATAGGACCAGGTGTCATTGAAGAAGCCACTGGATTGGCCGCCGAACAGTACGACGCGGCGCCTCTGCGGATCGAAGATCAAAGTGTGGCCGAAACGCGCGGGTGGTGGCGAGCCCGCAGGCTGCAACTGTGTCCACTCACGGCGTTCCACGGAGTAAGTCCAAAGGTCGTTGCGGACGGTCGAGTCGCGGCCGCCGAACATGTAGACACGGCGGTTCTGCGGATCGTAGGCGATCGCGCCATCCACGCGCCCGCTCGGTGCGGCAGCGCCGGATGGCAGCTTCTCGAGTCGATACTCCTGCGCCAGCGACGCGGAGACAACAAGGGTCAGTGCGAGGAATCGGGAGATCATGCTTCAGTGGTTGGATGCCGTGGAGACAAGAAGTTATTCCCGCCTGCAATGCGACATAATCGACGCATGGCATCGTTCACGCTTTCCCGAAGGAGTTTTCTGGCAGCCGCCTCCGCAAAGGCATTCGCCGCGCGAAACACACTGCCGAACATCGTGTGGTTCATGTACGACGATCTTGGATCGGCGGGATTGGGCTGCTATGGACAGGAGAAGATTCGCACTCCACACTCCGACCGGTTGGCGCGCGAAGGCACGAAGTTCTCGGGTTGCTATGCGGGCGGATCGGTGTGTGCGCCTTCGCGGAGCGTTCTGATGACGGGGCTGCACCTCGGACACACACCGGTCCGCGCGAACGCGCAGACCGTTCCTTTCGAAGACAGCGATCTGACCGTGGCGGAAGTGCTGAAGAAGGCCGGCTATGCGACGGGTGGCTTCGGCAAGTGGGGACTTGGCGACGCGAACACGACTGGGACACCAACGCGCCAGGGCTTCGATGAGTTCTTCGGATACCTGCACCAGACACAGGCGCACAACTACTGGCCCGAGTATCTGCGCGATGGCGACACGAAGGTTCCGCTGCCCGAAAACGTTGGACGCAAGAAGGGCCGGTACGCCGCCACGATGATCGCGGAACGAATGTACCAGTTCGTGGAGAAGCACCGGAGCAGGCCGTTCTTCCTGTATGCGACGCCCACGCTACCGCATGCGCTGTTTCATCCGCCGACCGACGCGCCTTACTCGAATGAACCCTGGACGCAAGTGCAGAAGAACTATGCCGCCATGGTGACGGATGCCGATGCGCAACTGGGCCGGATTCTTGCGCTGCTCGATCAGCATGGCTTGGCGGACAACACCGTAGTGTTCTGTACAAGTGACAATGGCGGGCCGCGCGCGCCCGACGATCAGGACGGTACGTTCTTCCAGACGAATCGGGGCTTGAAGGGATACAAAGGTTCCCTATGGGAAGGAGGACTACGGGTCCCGATGATCGTGCGATGGCCGAAGCGCGTCGCGGCGGGACGGACAGATTCGACGCCGTGGTACTTCGCCGATTTCCTGCCGACAGCTTCGGAGATCGCGGGTGCTGCAGCGCCGAAAGGTCTGGATGGAGTCTCGATGGTCCCTGTGCTGAGCGGCAAGAAAATGAAGGATCGCCCGTTGTATTGGGAAGAGCAGGGCTGGGATAGCAAGACCCGAAAGATGCGCGACAACACACTCGCGCAGGCCGTGCGTTGGGGCAACTGGAAGGCAATCCGGCATAAGCCCGGCACTGCGCTGGAACTGTACGATCTGGCAAGCGATCCCAAAGAGGAGAACAACGTGGCCGGGTCGAACGCGGGTGTGATCGCACGGGTGGAGAAGTATCTTGCGACCGTGCGTGTGCCCGCCAGACCGCACGACAATGGCAACCCGGAATGGGTGGGCCGCAAGGACATTCCAGGCGAGCATTAATCGTCTCGAAACACGCGCCGCGCAACCGGTAGCTTAAACTTGCGTTGTGAAGTGGCGATATTTCGCAATACTCGTCTGCGCGCTTGCCGCGCCTGCGGAGGATCAGAAACTCAGTGACTGGAAAGCCGGTGCGGTGGTGACGCTTCGCACCGATGTCCACCATGTGCAGGGCATCGACATTGAGGGCCGTACCCTGTGGGTCTCGTCAGTGGATGCGAAGGCGAAGAAGGGCTATCTTTCGAAGTTCTCCTTGCCGGATGGAGCGCTCTTGGCACAGGTGGAAGTGCAGGAAGGCGCGAGAATCCATCCGGGCGGTGTTGCACTGGATGGCGGCTCGATCTGGATTCCGGTGGCCGAATACGACCGTGACGGACCAACCTCGGTCCAGCGACGCAACAAGCGCACGCTTGCCCTTGAGAGCAGCTTCGAGGTTCCCGATCACATCGGTTGCATCGCCGTCGG
>JAEUQE010000331.1 GCA_016789785.1 Bryobacterales bacterium | reverse complement strand
GTCAGAGTAGGCCGTGCAATCCATGGCCGGCTGGTTGGTACCTGATTGCCCGAAGGTGCCCAACTCTTGGCGCGTAGTAGGATGATTCAAGTGCTCACCGAATCCGAACTGCTGGCGTTGTTGGAGGACCTGGAGTCCTTCCGGGTGGAGCGGACGATCTCGACGAATGATACGCCGAAGTTCAGCGAGGCCGTGTGTGCCTTTGCGAATGACATGGCGGCCTCGCGGCTTCCGGGATACCTGTTGATTGGAGCGGATGACAAGACGGGCAAGCCCACGGGTCTCCGGGTCACCGACGAATTGTTGCGAAACCTGGCTGGATTGACCAGCGACGGAAACATCCTGCCCGCGCCCGCAATTACGGTTTATCGGGTAACTCTGAGTTCCGGCGCCGGGGATATCGCGGTGGTAGAGGTAACACCCTCTGATCTTCCGCCTGTGCGGTACAAAGGCCGTCCATGGATTCGCAGGGGGCCGCGAAAAGGCATCGCCAACGAAACTGAAGAGGCCATTCTCATTGAGCGGCGGACGGCGGCAGCCCGTACCTTTGACGCGCAGCCATGTAACGGCGCAACTCTTGATGACTTAGCGCTGGACTTATTCACTGTCCAGTACCGCCCGCTGGCTGTGGATGCCGAGACCATCGCCGAGAACCACCGGCCGATGGAGCAGCAATTGGCATCCTTGCGTTTTTTCGATCTCACTCGCAACTGTCCCACTTATGCCGGACTTATTCTGTTCGCGAAGGATCTGGCAAGCTGGCTTCCGAATGCCTACGTCCAGTACGTGCGATTCGACGGTCCCCGAATGTCCGATGAAGTATCGGCGGAGAAGCGCTTTCAGGGCGACCTGCTTTCCGTGGTGCGCGATCTGGCATCCTACGTCAAGTTGATCGGAGACCAAAGGCCTGTGCGCATTTCCGCACTTCAGGAGGCTATGGCTGCCGGCTATCCCGAGGCGGCCATTCGGGAATTCCTCATGAACGCGGTGCTTCACCGGTCGTATGAGGCTCCGCAGCCGGTTCGCTTCTATCAATACTCTGACCGGATTGAGATCCACAATCCAGGCCCCTTGTACGGATTGGCGCGGCCGGAGAACTTCCCTGCGCAGACGAGTTACCGCAACCCGGTGCTGGCCGAGGCGATGAAGACGCTGGGTGCCGTGAACCGATTTGGCAGGGGCGTGGAACGCGCACAGCGGGCGTTGGAGAAGAACGGGAGCCCACCCGCCGAGTTCATCTTCGGCGACATGCATTTTGGGGTGACCATCAGGATCCGGTCATGAGGACAATCGCGTTCTTCAACAACAAAGGCGGTGTGGGGAAGACGTCACTTGTCTACCATCTCGCTTGGATGTTCGCCGATCAGGGCGTCCCGGTGCTGGCGGCGGACCTGGACCCGCAGGCCAATTTGACCGCGATGTTTCTGTCCGAGGACCGACTGGAAGAGATCTGGCCGGAGGACGAGGAACGCCCGGCGACGGTCTTCGGTGCTGTGAGGCCGATCCTGCGCGGAATGGGGGACATCGCGACGCCGCCAGTAGAGAAGATTGTTGCCAACCTCGGATTGCTGCCGGGTGATCTGGGACTATCAGGCTTTGAAGACAGGCTGTCGGACGCCTGGCCCAAATGCCATAACTCAGACGAAGCCGCCTTTCGCGTGATGACCGCTTTTCACCGGCTCATGAGTGAGATGGCGAAAGGCTGGGCGGAACTGGTGCTCGTGGATGTGGGTCCGAATCTTGGCGCGATTAACCGCGCGGCGCTGATCGCCTCCGATCATGTCTGCGTGCCTCTCGCCCCTGACCTTTACTCGTTGCAGGGTTTGAGAAACCTTGGCCCGGCGTTGATGCGTTGGCGCGGCACATGGGCGGAACTGAAGGGCAAGGCGCCGAAGGGTCTCTCGTTACCCGCGGGTGCGATGTCGCCGGAGGGCTACGTTGTGATGCAGCATGGCATGCGGGACAGCCGGCCGGTGAAGGCCTATCAGCGCTGGATGGGCAAGATCCCACCGGTGTTCCGGACAGCCGTGCTGGGCGAGTCCGGAACGGGAGACGTTCCGGGTGTCGACCACGATCCCAACTGTCTGGCGCGGCTCAAACACTACCGCAGCCTGATGCCGCTCGCGATGGAGGCCAACAAGCCGATGTTTCATCTGAAGCCGGCCGACGGCGCGATCGGGGCGCATGTGGAAGCAGTGAGGGAATGCAGAATGGACTTCATGCGGCTCGCGAGCAAAGTAAGCGCCTGCGCTGGGTTGGATCTGTATTCAGTGGCCTGACGCCGCTCCGTGTCAGAAGATGAACTTCGCTCCCAGTTGGATCCGGCGAGGATTGCCAGCCGACTGAATCCGCCCGAAGGACGGCGACTCAAAGTAGATGTCGGGCAGATCCAGATTCACCCGGTTGAACAAGTTGAAAGTCTCAAAGCGCAGTTGCATGGTGGCCCGTTCGCCGATCTGCGTGTCCTTCACGAGTGACAGATTCACGGTGGCGAGACCCGGTCCATCCAGGATGTTGCGGCCCGCGTTACCAAACGTGCCGCGTGGAGATTTGCTGAAGGCCGCAGTGTTGAACCAACGCTCCGGAGTACGATTTGAAAGGCTCGGATTACCGCTCACATTCGGGCGGTCATTGGCGCCGAAACCGAGATTGGAACGGCCGCTGTTGCTGTTGTCATCTTCCTGCTGCAGTGCGACGGTGAACGGCCGGCCCGTCTGGAAACTCAGGATTCCGTGCGTCTGCCAGCCGCCCAGCAGTTTGCCTTTGCCGAACGGAAGATCGTACGAGTAGCCGGCGGACAGGCGCTGCCGGACATCGAAATTCGATCGCGCGCGCTCCAGACGCACGTTGTTGCTGTCCTGCGGGAAGTTCGGGTCACCAGCGCTCGGGAAGAAGCCCGACGCATCATCGATTGACTTGCCCATCGTGTAGGCCGAGAGCATCGACAGCCCATGCTGCAGGCGCTGCTGGAAACGCAGTTGCAAGCTGTGATAGTTCGAATTGCCGCGCGACTCCAGTTGCGTGATGTCGTCGAACTGAACCATGGGTCGCAGCGGAAACGGCAGCGCGGTACTGGGCGTCGCCTGATTGATGTCACGCGCCGAGTAGAGCTTCGATCCCTTCGATCCAACGTAGGAAGCTTCCAGCACGCGAGCGCGCCCTAGGCGCTGTTGCACGCTGAAGTTCCAATGCTGCACGTAGGGCGTACGCAGATCGCGTTGGAAGGAAAATGCGGAGCCCGGCGTACGCGGGAAGTTCGACGGGAACGGGTTGTCGACACGAATCTGCTGAGTCGCGGAGATGATGAAGAGGCGCAGATCAAAGTAGGGCGGGCTGAAGTAGAGGCCCTCGCTTGGCGCAAGCGCCGATTGATCGAAGTAGATGCCATAGCCGGCGCGCACCGTGGTACCTTCCCGGGCGTTCCAGGCAAGACCGAGGCGCGGTCCGAAGTTGTTGCGGTCAGCGAAATAGCCAGCGCGAGGCATCCCGCTGGTGCCGACACGAACCAGCCCGCGCGTGGCCGGATCATAGAGATTCGCCCGGTCCTCCAGGTCCACGGGCGGCCTGTTGAACTCGTAGCGCACACCGAACATCAACGTGAGGCCGGGGCGCATGCGATAGGTGTCGTTGAGGAACACGTTGTACGACTGCCCGCGCAGACGCTGTGGATTGTCGAGGCGGGCAATGCCGGTAATGGTGGGGAGCCCGAGCAGGAGATCTGCCAACGGATTGCGTGTGTAGGCGCCGCGGAACTGCAGAAAGCCGCGCGACTGCACATCGCGATAGGCGTCCTGCTGCAAGATGCGAATGTCACCCCCGATTTTCCAAAGGTGACGGCCGCGCGTCCACGTGAGGTGGTCGATGAACTGGTAGGTGTTCGTGGCTCCCTGCTGCGGATTGTTGAATTCGTGGCCAAGCGGTGAGTAGCCGGTGATGGTGAGAAAGCTCAAGCCGAGATCGCGGGCGTTCGGCGGCTCGGGCAGGCCGACCGCGCCATTCACGTTGCGGCCGGTGATCTGCGGAAACGCTCCCTGCGATACGCGATTGAATCCGAAGCGGACCTCGTTGATCAGAGTGGGTGTGAAGGTGCGCGTCTCGCTGAGCATCAGGTTCTGTGCGCGGCGGGGAACGTTGTTGCCATAGTTGGGTATCTGCGAGAACGTTGGCCCCGCGAAAGGCTCGAACAGATCGCGGTCAATGAAGCTGTAGCGGAAAGCGAGTTCGGACTTGCGCAAGGCGTGGTCGATTCGGACGTCGAACTGGTCGGCGCGATCCGCCTGCGATGGTGACGACACGAAGTTCTGCACGGGGTCGGCGCGATTGGGAAGCGGGTAGAGATTCGCGATGGCGGCGCCGATCGGGTGCTGGAATTCGCGCGGCAGGCGGTTCCCGGGAAACGGTGTTCCGGTGAAGGGATTCAGTGGCGGCGCGAAACTCGCGGAGAAGTCTCCGGCGCGCTCGGCAGCCGTGGGAACGCGAGTCAGCCGCGTGAGGCCCTCGCGCGACCGGCGGCCTTCGTAGTCGGCAAAAAAGAACGTGCGGTTCTTCGCAACCGGGCCGCCGAGATTGAAGCCGAATTGATTGCGGAGGAAGGCGGGCTTCGGTTCACCGGCGGGTGCGAAGAAGTTGCGTGCGTCGAGCGAGGCATTGCGGAAGAACTCATACGCCGTGCCATGCAGTTTGTTCGTACCGCTGCGCAGCACCACGTTGATCTGACCGCCGGCGTTGCGTCCAAAGCTTGCATCGTAGGCGTTGGTGGAGACCTCGAACTCGCGCACACCGTCGACCGGGGGATTCACGGCGATGCCGTTGAGCTTCGGATCGGAGTTGTAGACACCGTCGAGCAAAAAGAGATTGCCATCTTCGCGCGAGCCGTTGATGTTCACGGCGAAGTCGCCACGCACCGAACCCGCGGAGCCCTGTGCCGGTGGAAGCACACCTGGCACCAGCAGACTCAGTTCGTAAAAGTTGCGTCCGTCGAGCGGAAGGTTGCGGATCTGCCGGGTTTCGATGACCGTGCCGACCGCGGCGTTATCCGTGCGCAGAATCTCGCGGGCAGCAGTGACATCGATGCTTTCGGCACGGCCGGTGCGCGCGAGTGCGACATCGACCCGAAGTTCCTGGTTCACGCGCAGTGTAAAGGTCTGCACCACTTTCTGATAGCCGTCGCTTTCGGCTTCCAACCGGTACGGGCCCGGTGCAAGCTGCGCGATGGTGAACGCCCCGGCAGGATCGGGAGTGGTAGTGCGAGTGATCCCCGTTTCTTCGTGGACCATCCGGATGCGCGCCGCGGCCACGGGTTTGTGATCGGTGTCCTGCACCGTTCCAACGACGATGGCGCGCAGAGTTTGCGCATTCAAGATCAGCGGGGACAATACCGCGATACAAAGACAAAAGATTCTGATAATGCTCACGAGTGATCTTTCCAGAGGGGACGCCTGACAAAGGCTTATTTCATATTAGCGAAGCAGTGCGTCCGAAGGTTACCGTGATGTCTGTTGCATTTTTGACGAACGGCGAGCGAAACGGTCCCCATCAACGAATGCGATGTTACCGTGGAGGCTATGCCGTTCCAGAGCCGCATTCTCGGAAGCACAGGGCTGAGCGTCGGGCCGATCGGCCTGTCGTCAAGCTATGGCATGCCGGCCGCGGCGGTGGAAGAGGCGTTCGATCGCGGGATGAACTATCTGTATTGGGGCAGCTTGCGGCGCGATTCGTTTGCACAGGGAGTCCGCAACCGGCTTGCGCATCGGGACAAAATGGTGCTGGTGGTGCAGAGCTTCAGCCGTTTTCCGAGGCTGATTGAGTGGAGCGTGGATCGCGCATTGCGAAAGCTCGGCACGGACTATGCGGATGTGCTGCTGCTGGGCTATTGGAATCAGCCCGTGTCCGCTCGTGTGCTGGATGCAAGCCTCGCCGTGAAGGCGAAGGGCAAGGTGCGATTTCTCGCGCTCTCCACGCATCAGACGCAACTCGCGGGCGCGGCGGCGCGCGGCGGCCCGTTCGACATCGTGCATTTCCGCTACAACGCCGCGCATCGCGAGGCGGAACGCGACACCTTGAGTACCGCGCCGAGGCAGAGCCCGGGATTGGTCGCTTACACCGCAACGTGCTGGAGCCGGCTGCTGAACGCGAAGGTGCCAGGGGAGCGCGCGCCCACCGCCGGTGACTGCTATCGATTCGTACTGTCCCACCCCTCGGTGGATCTGTGCATGAACGGTGCCGCGTCGTTGGAAGAGGCAAGGCACGCACTCGCCTGTTTGGAGAAAGGGCCGATGAGCGAGGACGAACTGGCATGGATGCGCAGGATCGGAGATTCGCTGCGGTGACCGGCGGCAGCATGATTTCGGGGCGACGCGAGGCTGGCCCTGCGGAACAGTGGTCAGGCGAGATCAGCGGCGCAGTTCCTCGCGAACCAGTGCGCCGAATTCGGTTGCCTCGCCGTTCCGGGTGAGGTGCGGATGGTCCGACCAGCTCCAGGCGGTCCAGCCCATTTCGAGCTGGCGAAAGTAATCGGCAAGGCGGCGGCCCCATTCGAGATTCTCAGAGGTGCCGCCCCATTCACCGGCGAAGAGCGGAACGTCGCCGTTGAGGTAGCCGAAGGCGCGCGACCAGGGCAGCGCCTTGCCCGGATAAACATGTGTCGAGTAAACGACGTTGGGTTCGTCGAGCACGGCGCCGCGAAGGTCGTAGCCCCAGTCCAGGCCGCTGACGAAGCAGAGCGCATCGGGGTGCGTATCGCGAATCGTACGCAGCAGCAGCGTCGCCCAGTAGCGCCAGTCCTCGGCTGAGCAATCATGCGGCTCATTGTAGAGATCGAAGAGCACGGCAGGCTGGCCCCGATAGCGCTGCGCCAACTTGCGCCAAAAACGGGGCGAGTTGAGGTCGGGCAGAGGTGCGATGCGATTCGGCGATCCATCGGAGAGCGTACCGAACTCCTGTTCCATGCTGATCCATTGAAGGTCGAGCAGAGTGTATGCCCCGTGCGACGCCGCCCATGCGATGACCTGATCGACTGACTGCAAGTAGTCCTCATCCGAGTACGCGCCGCGGCCGTGCAATGCCCAGTCCTGGTTCAGAGGCAGGCGCAGGATCGACGCGCCCCAGTCCCGGCAGATGACCGCGATCTCCTCTGCCGTGATCTTCGCAGATGCTAGAAAACCAGCACTTCCGGGTTCGGCGTATTCGAGGCCGGAGCGATTCACTCCGCGCAACACCACCCGGCGTTCGCCTGCACAGATGGAAGTGCCGCGGACGGTGAGAGGCGGAAGATTCGACGGCGGATTCAACGGCAGATTCGACAGAAAGGTCACGCGACGGAACTCAATG
>JAEUQE010000330.1 GCA_016789785.1 Bryobacterales bacterium | reverse complement strand
CCTGCGTCCCAAAGACGAACTGCGCGGGGACGCAAAGCGCCTCTTCGTGCGGCCACGGTTTCGCGGACACGGTGTAGGCCGTGCCTTGATGGAGTGGATGATCGCCGAGGAGCGCTCCATTGGCTATCAGGAGATCGTTGGCGACACGCTTCCGGTGATGGACACCGCGTTGACGATGTACGACGCGATGGGCTTCGAGCGCCTTCCTCCTGACCCGCAGGCTCCCGAAACGATCAACATCCGGCTCGATCTTCAGTCCTACCAGCCGGCGAGACGGTAGCCGTCGAAGACAAGGCGCGTGGTCTTCAAGTAGTCGCGGCCACTGCTTTCGAATTCAGCGCCACTCGACATGCAGTCCACAAAATGTTTCAGCGTCTGATAAGCGCTGTCGCCGCGATAGCCGGTTTCGGGCATGGGGTAGTGATGCTCATACGGCGCACCGCTCACGGGTCTGACAAAGATACGTCCGTCACCCTCCAACGAAACTGTGCCAAGGTCCCCTTCAATCCGCAGATCGCCCGTCACTTGGCCTTCCCGCTCTGGTGGCGACAAGCGGTTGCCGTCGACGACGCCGAGCAATCCGTCCTCGCCCTCCAGCATCATGACCACCACATCCTCGGCCTGAATCACCGGATTCACCCGGCGCATCTCGCACGACTTCATGCGCAGATCGCCCAGCAGGAAGCGCGCGGTATCGAGGAAGTGAATCATCGTTTCGATGAGTAGCAGCTTCGGCATGGAGACGAAGTACGGCTGCCGCGCATAGGGCTGGGGCCCGGCGCCGTCGGCCACGCGATGGCGAAAGGTGAAGTAGAAGGGCTTGCCGATCACTCCGCTGTTGAGAACCTGCTTCACAGCACGGTACCAGGCCTGCCAGCGCCAGTTCTCGTTCACCATGAACCGCACACGGCCGTCGCAGTAGGCCACGATCTCCTCAGCCTCTTCGTAGGTTGGCGCGATCGGCTTCTGGCAGAGCACCGCGATGTTGCGATCAGCGGCGGCTCTGGCAATTTCGCCATGCAGATCGGGCCGGGTGACGATGTCCACGAAATCGGGGCGTTCTGTTTCAGACATTTCCACGTAGTTCTGATAGGTCCGAGGGATCCCGTACTGCCCTGCCCTGCGCCGTGCCGCCGCCATGTCAATGTCGCAGGCTGCAATGATTTCAACGCTCTCCCGCAGACGCGCCCACGCATCCAGATGGATTCCCGCGAAGTAACCGCAACCAACCAAGACGCCCTTCAATCGTGTGTCTCCTTTCCGCCGCTGGCATGCTATTCGAGGCGGTAGCATGCCAGCGTATCTTCATTGCGCAGATACATCCGGCCGCCCGCGTAGGCAGGGTAGGAGCGCACGGTACCGTTGAGCAGCGCATGTTTGCTGGACGCCTGGAACGCCTTCGGATTGGCCTTGCCCACAATGAGCTCACCATTCTCCCGAAGCACCAGCAACGTGTCGCCCGCCAGCGCAACTGTTCCCGCCCGCATGCCCTCCACGCTCCACTGCACCTTACCCGTCTTCACCTCCACACAACGCAACTCCTGACCCTCTTCCTGCCGCCCATGAAATCCATACAAGTATCCGCCGGCATGCACAGCAGTGGAATAGTGACTCGACAGCGAATCATCGTTGGACCAGAGCTTCCGGTAGTTCGATCCCTTCACTTCCAAGGCCACCGCACCCGTTCCATAACTGGCCGAGAGAAACAACACATCGCCCGCCGCGACGGGTGTCGCCGCATTCACCGATGCCATGGATCGCGACCGCCACGGCATCTGGTGACGAACCTTCCCCGCCGCGGGATCAATGTCGAGCAGGCCGGCCCGTGTGAGGAACAGTGCGCGCTTCAATCCACCAAGCGTCGCCACGATGGGCGATGAGTAGCTCGCTTCATCGTCCGTCACGGACCAGACCACCTTGCCGGTGTTCTTATCAAACGCGACAACGCCGGCCCCTTTGCCACCCACGTTGACCATCAGCAGATTCCCGTCGATCACGGGCGACGGCGCAACGCCAAAGAAGCTCTTGCGGACGGCGAACTTCGACATCGTATCCTCGCTCCACACCTTCTTCCCATCCGCAAGGTTCACGGCGTGCAACTGCCCCTCGGCGCCATACGTGTAGACACGTCCGCCCTCCGCCAAAGGTGCGGCGCGCGGACCTTCGTCGAAACCAAAGTCATCGCGGTACGAAGTCGGATAGGAGTAGGTCCACACCTTCGACCCGCTCGCCGCGTCCCAGGCCTCCACCACTTCCTTGGCGCCCTGCCGGTGAAACAAAATCAGCTTTCCTTGTGCCACCACCGGAGCGCTGAAACCGGCGCCCACAGCTTTCTTCCAGGCGAGTGGACCAGCCTTGCGGCCCGGCCCAGTGTAGGTGAGATCGCGCCCCGGGCCAAGCAACTGCGGCCAATCCTGCGCGCCCACGCCCATCGCCGCGAGGCATACAATCAGGAACATGCGGATTCCATTGTTCGCCCTGATGTTCCTTCTCCCAGCCGCCGCGCCGTTGGTGGCGCAGCAAGGCTTCCGGCCGCTGTTCAACGGCAAGGATCTCAGCGAATGGATCATTGACACACCCGGACTGTGGCGCGTCGAAAAAGGCGTCATCATTGGCAATTCCCCCGGTCTCAAGTACAACGATTTCCTGCGCACAAAAAAGACGTACAAGAACTTCATCCTTCAGGTTACCTTCCGCATGACCGACGCGACCGGCAAGGCGAACTCGGGCATTCAATTTCGCAGCAAGCCGATGCCGGATTCGCATGAGGTGATCGGTTATCAGGCGGACATGGGACAGGAGTATTGGGGCTGCCTCTACGATGAATCGCGGCGAAAGAAAGTGCTGGTGCAGGCGTCCGCGGAGGCGATCGCAAAGCTCGACAAGACGGGCTGGAACCAGTACACCGTTCGCGCCGAAGGCAAACGGATCACCCTCGAGTTGAACGGCGTCAAGTCCGCCGAGTGGCTCGAAAACGAAGACGTGGACGACTCGGGGTTCGTCGCCCTGCAGTTGCATTCCGGCCCCGCGTTTCAGATGGAGTTCAAGGATCTGCGCATCCGCGAGCTGAAAAACTGACGCCCCGGCTCCGAGGCGTTGCCGGCTGGCGGCGGCCATGCGCGGCTTCCGAAGTCCGGTCAGGGATTCCGAAGGCGTGGCCCATATAGACACCAGTCTTGCTCGCGAACGCATCCTTTCGGAACCGAGCTGCCTTGCCAGCGGCAACCGCCATTCGCGGCAAGTCCTGACTTCCGGCGGACCGGTCGCAAGCAGTATGCCGGCGTTCCACAAACTGTCCGATCACGGCTGCGCGGCGTCGCGGATGCCGTTCCGCTCCAGCGTCTCCCCCAGGACCTGATCCAGGCCGATGCGCGCGCGGACATAGGCTCCCAGCGCCGCCACTTCACTCGCCTCGGCGTTCACCAGATTGCGTTGCGCGTTGATCAGCTCATTTAAGGCCGCACTCCCGAGCGAAAACATCCTCTGCGTCTTCTCCAGTAACTCCTGTTGTAATTGCCGTGTGGTTACCGCTGTGTTGTGCCGCGCGCGGGTCTGCCGCAACGCCACTACCTGGTTTGAGATATCCACTACAATCTGATTCATGTCGCGCAAATTACGCAACTCGGTCTGCCGGATTTGTAACTGATCGATACCGTGATCGCCCTGGCTGATCCGGTTGTTCACATTGCCTTGAACATAAGCTGTTACGCGGCCGTTCGGGTAACTGAACCGGAGCACCTGCCCCAGCGCAGTGCCCAGTCCGCCCACCAGGTCCGGATTCGGGCCAAACCCTTGGAACGGGCTCGCCTGCCCCGAAAGCCCGCTCGTGTAGCCCTGCGTAATGCCCACCAGTTGCGGAAGAATCCCGCTCGAGGTACCGAGCGCCGACAACTGGGCATTCTCCAGCCGCAGTCTGGCCGCAAGCACATCCGGCCGCTTCTTCAACGCGGTTTCCACCATCTTCCGGAGCGGCGGCATTTCCTCGTCCAGAGGCACCTGAATCGTGTCCACCGGCACAATCTCGACGGTGTCAATCAAGGGGTCGGCCATTCCCTCACGGCTGATCACGTTCTTCAATTGATTCTCGCGCTGGCGCACGGCCGCACGGGCTTCGCCGAGTTCGCGCCGCCGGATGCCCGCCTCCGATTCCGGACGGTAAATGTCCACTCGCGACAGCGCCGATGCCTCAATGCTCTTGCGTGTATCTTCGACAAATTTCTCGGCGATCTCAAGGGCGCGCTCACGGCTCTTCAAAGTCTGTAAGTCGACCACCAGACCCCAATAAACGTTCAACACCCTGACAGTAAGATCGATCACTTCGGAGCGGAAGGATTCGCGGGCGCCAACGTTGTTTCGTTCCGCGATTCGAATGAAGCGGTTGTTCACCGCGGTCCCGAATCCCCGCAGCAGGTTGTGCTGCAGCAGAAAGCTCATGCGAGGCGCCGTGGACGGATTCAGAATGTTAGTCGGCGCATTCTCCCGCAGATAAGAATGCCGGTAACCCGTCTGCACAAAGCCACCCGACAGTAGTCCTTGCTGTACCGACGTATTGTAAATGCGGGTGCGGCTTACCAGGGCGGTGGTCAAACTCTGGCGCGTGTTCACCTGCGGCGACGTCGTGTGCGAGAACACGGTGGTGCCCTGAATTACGGGGTCCAGGTTCGCGGTCACCGGCCCAATCTGCGCGACCGCTGCGCCACCACCACCACCTCCGCCGCCGCCTCCTCCTCCGCCGCCCAATCCAGCGCTTTGCTGGCTTCCCGCCACGCCCTGCCCCGACGCCACCTGTCCGATTTGCGAGCTGCCGCTTGGCACCCCACGCAGAGCGCCGCCGGCTTGCGCGCGATTCAACTGCCAATCCGCAAGCAGCGGCCCGTAGCGGCTGATCTCGAGGTCCATGTTGTTGGAAAGGGCTAGCGCTAAAGTATCCTGCACCGTAAGATAGAGCTTGCCTGCCCGGATGAGTTCATAGAGGCGCGGCGAATTGTCCAACCGGATCGGCGGCACTACCGTGGGCCGGTAGGCATCCAGCGGATTCGAGATCGCGGCACGCACCGAGGGCAACTGTGTTTGTGTTTGTGCTCGTGCGCCGCTCCACAGCGTGAAGCAGAGAGCGCATGCAATGGATGCGCGGGGCTTCATCGCTGGCCCTCCATGCGCATGCCGCGCGCGGGCGCTTCGGGTAGAGAATCCGGAAGCATCGACTTGCGGGTCACTTTGCCCATCGCCTCTTCAACAGTGATGTTGTAGAGGTGCAGCGTCTTGCCGAGCGCCTCATCGAAGTTGATGCGGGCGTGCATGTAATTCGCCATCGCCTGCACCTCCGCGGTCTGGCTCGATCCGAGATCGCGCTCAGCCTGAATCACCACGTTGATATCGTTGACGCCGAACTGATAGCGGTCCTGCTCCGCCTTCAGCGCCTTCTCCGAAAGCTCGCGAGCTTCGAGCGCGGTCTGATACCTCGACCGCGCCTGCTCCAGCCCGATTACCGCGTTCTTGATCTCCACCCGCACCTGATTCTGCGCCCGCTGCAATTGCAGTTGCGACTGGCGAAGCTGCAGTTGATCGATCACATGATCGGCCTGCGCCACGCGATTTCGAAGTGGAATGTTCAGTGAAAAACCGATGGAGTAGTTTGGGAAGTTACGCCGCGCCAGTTGTGCCAGCACGTTGCCATAGCCGCCAACAAAGTACGGGTCGGGCGTGCCGCTTGATCCATTGGAGAGCGGATTCACGGGCCCGCTCAAGGCATTGTTGGTCAAGTCGGCGAATGCCTGCAGCGATGGTAGCAACGCGTTGCGGCTTCCATTCAGGTTGATCTTACTCGAATCAAGGTTCGTCCGCGCCTGCTCAATTTCGGGCCTGTTGTCCAGCGCCACCTGGATCAGTTCCTTGAGTGGCGCGATCTCGTCCTTCTGCGGAATGGCGAAGCGATCGAGGGGCACAATGCGGATTTCATCGAGCCACTCCGTCACAATTCCATTGCGGCTGAGCGCATTCTTGAGCACGGTTTCTTGCTGCGCCAGATTCGTCTCGGCGATCAGCACATCTTCCTTTACACGCGACACCTCGGCCGCGCTCCGCGTCACTTCCAGGGGCGCCAGCGTACCCGCTTCCACGCGCTTGCGATTCTCGTCGTAGAGCTTCTGCGCGCGAGCGAGCGACTGATGCTTCAGGCGCACGTCTTCGTGAAAGCTCACCAGGTCCCAATAAATGGCCAGCACGGCAGCAACGGTCACACTGACTTGCCGCTTCAACTGAATGTCGGTCACCTTCAGGTTGTTGCGCGCAACGCGAATGTTGCGGTTGTTCACAGCCCGGCTAAAACCTTGTAACAAATCCTGCGTGAGATAGAGATTGAGGAACCCCGTAGTGGAAGGGTTTAGCAGGTTCGCGGGGCTGTTCACCTTACTGCGCGAAGTACCGAAGTTGAGTGAAAGCGCGGAACCAGTGAGAAACTCCTGCCGGTATCCGAATTGATACTGGCGGCTGTCGTTTGTAAGTGCATTGGTCTGACTGAGAATCGTGTTACTCAGCGGGATGCTCGCATGGCCGAAGCTCGCATAAGCGAACATGGACGGATCGAGGTTGGGCGGCGTGGGTCCGATCTGCGTCACAATACCGCCGCCACCCGCCACGCCAGAACCGCCGGCCAGCCCGCTCGTATTTACGCTCACCCCGGCAAGGCTTACGCTGACGGGACCTGGCAGCACGGGCGTGTCAATGCTGCGCAGAAAGCCGCCTCCTTCGGCGCGCCGCAACACTTCGCGAGCCAGCAACGGACCATAACGCTGGATGGCGATGTCGAGATTGTTCTCGAGTACGAGCGCGATCACGTCCTGCACCGTGAGGTAGAGGCTGCCGCCGCGAATCAGGTTCTCCAGGCGCGAGGAGTTTTCCACCCGGATCGGAGTGACACTGCGCGGATCGATGTGGAAGGGCCGCAGAACGGAACCGATCCATCCGCTTCGGGTTCGTTCCGTAATTGTGACTTCGCTGGTGCCTGGCGGAAGCGCCTGCTGCGCGACGCAGATGCGATTGGCCGCCAGGGCAGTCAGCAGGAGAAGAAGGACGCGCATAAGATACCTCAGCGGTCAGGGCAATTCGTTCGCCACACGGCGGCACCTGGCGGATGCGCCGAACACGCTGATTCCTGTGCGGTTCGCTCGCGCTGGCGGACGCGCAGGTTCCGATTGTGGGACGCTCTGTCCGGTTCTGCGACACCCGCCTTCGGTCGGCGGGAGTGGACTCCGGCTCGACGGCGGCACTGGACGGCGGGAGTGGCGGCTTCGACGCTCGGGGGAGCCTTCGGCGGGCAAGCCCGCCCTTTCGGTCGGCGGGAGTGGACTCCGGCTCGACGGCGGCACTGGACGGCGGGAGTGGCGGCTTCGACGCTCGGGGGAGC
>JAEUQE010000032.1 GCA_016789785.1 Bryobacterales bacterium | reverse complement strand
GATGTCCTGCCAGCCAAACACGGGGATGTGCCAGCCATCCCAGGCAACCTCACCACGCAAGCCACAATAGAGCATTCCCGCCGGCTGCTGTCGAAAGAGCTTCTCCGCGGCCCACAGATAGAGCCCGCCTTGCACCAGTTCGCCCCGTTCATGCGAACGAACACGATCGCGAATGCGGATGCGCGTCGAGTACTTGTAGTCGATCACAACCAGACCGCGCTGTGGCAGCTCCACTACGCGATCGATCTTGCCCCGAAGCCGCAGACTCCCCAGCGGCAGATCAAAAGAGCGCTCCACGCCAACCGTGCGGCCGCCTTTGAGGGGCGGGCTATCGAGGAACCTGCGCAGATTCGCCAGCAATTCCAGCCTGACCCGCTCCGTGCGGCAAGTGAACGGAACCGCATGTTCGCGGCAGGAGTCCTCAAACAGGCGAGCGAAGATCTCTTCCACAAACAGCGGCGAGCCTTCGGACTCGGCAAGCGTGCGATGCAGAATGTCGCCCTGAAGGAGAAAATCGAGGCGGTCCCGCGGCGCCTGCGGCGGCGCATTCAGGCGCAGACGATGCCCGGCGAAGTACTGATAGGGGCATTGCAGGAACGTCTCGATGGAGGTGGGGGAAAGAGCGTTGCGCCCTTTGCGGAGCAGCGAGAGAATCTCCTTGCTCGTGATGCGGACCGGCCGGCGCAAGGGTTTCGTCATTGCCGGCCTCGGCCGCACAGCGATCGCGCGTTCCACACGGCTCGCGTCCCCGTTGTTGAGCAGGAAAGAGCGCAGGTTTTCATCGCCGCGTTCGTTCGCCTCCGGGTAGGTGAGAAACAGCTTCTCGCCGGCGGTTCGACAGCCTACTTGAAAGAGGAAGCGCTCCTCGTGCTGGCGCTCCTGCGAAGTCCGGAGAATGTGGCCGGTCCTGCGCAGTTCTTCGCGGGCAGTGTCGCCCAGCAGCGGATGCTCGGAGTGGTATTGCGGGAAGTGACGCTCGGTGAGGCCGCAGATGAAGACGACCGGAAGCTGCCACTGGCGGGCCTCGTAGGCGTCAATCACGTGGACAACGTCGCGGCGCTGGTCGGGGGCTTCGAGCGAGGTTTCGTCAAGGACCGTGGCCAGGCATTCGCGGAACGCAGCAAATGAAATCGCCTCGCTGGGATGAAGGGACGAGATCAATGCGGTGGTTTCGGCCAGAGCCTGGTTCCAGCCATTCACGGCACCAGCAATGCGGCGCCATTCGAGAACCTGCTCCTGCGAGACGCCATCGGTGAGCGCAGGCAGCACGGCGTTGCCGGGCAGGGAGGCGAATGCGGATTGCCATTCCGCGGCGGTTTTGCGGCTACCGGGCCAATCCGCGATCCGCTCAAAGCGCGACAGGAGATGGGGAAGCCCGTGGGCGGGGGAGTGGCTGAGGAGCCAGTAGGAAAGCTGATCGCCGGAAGGGCTTGCGCCAAAGCCGGAGTGATTGCTTGCGATCAGGCGGCGGAGTGCGTCGTAGTCCCACCCTTCGGCGGCTGCGTCGAGAATCGCGAGCAGATGCGCAATCAGGGGATGGTGGCGAAGCCGCTGCTGGAAGTAGAAGCGGGCGGGGATGCGGTAGCGCCGGAGGGCCGCAGCGAGGAGGGGCGCATAGGGGCGCTCACGGCGGAGGATCACGCCGATCTCGCGGTAAGGACGTCCATTCCCGGCTTCGAGCAGGATGCGACGCGCAATCTCATCCGCCTCCGAGGAAACACTGGGCGCGGAGACCACCGTGCGCGATGGGGATGGCACAGGCTCCTCGATACGCTGGTAGGACAGTCCCATGGCGAGAAGTTTGTCCACGGTCTCACTTGCCGCGTCCGACTCCTCGAGTCCGATCGCGAGCGGATGTGAGAGAAGCGCATCGATCACATCGGCTTCGGCCGGCGTAAACGAGTAAAAGCCAAGCAGTGCGAACGCGTGAAAGCGATGGGTACCGTGGCGCATCCGGTGGGCGGCGATGTGCAGGCGTTGCGACCGCAGATACCAGCCTCGTTCGCGCAGGGCGCCGGCCACTTGATCATAGACCGCCTGAACGCCGGGCGATGCGATCCCTTCCACGAGTTCTGGGCTGCAGCCTGCGGTGGAAAGCTCCTCGATCAGCGAGGCAAGAAGGTTGCGCAGACCGGGGGCGTCGCGGAGGCCCTGGAACTCCGCGGGCGCGTGGTGATGGAGGACCTCGCGGACGAGCCACTGGAGGGCCGCGGGGGGGACTTGAGGCAAGTCCGCCACCCACGGCTCAATGAACCGCGAGAGGGTGACGACGGCGTCGGGCCGGACCAGCATGCCCTGGCGGGCCATGCGGTGGCGCAGGTGCTCCGCCATGGTGGCCGTCGGCGTGAGAAGGCAGCACCCGGGATAGCGGCCAAACAGATCGATTGGGTGGCCGGCAAAAGCGTCGCCGGAAGAGAACAGGAGCACTGTGCGTTAGTATCGCAGAGCCCGGAATCTCAGCGGGCGAACGGGCCACTGGTTACTTGAGGATCTCCTCAAGCATGCTGGAGATGACTACCTGATCGAAACCGCGGGCGGCCAGAAGAGCACGAATCTCGGGCACGCGTTGGCGCCAGACAGGGAACTCGACGTAGGCGGCCGGGGCAGGCTGGCCATCCTTCACGAGTTCGGCGTGGTGCTGAATCTCGGGGTTGATGGGAAACGGCGCTTCGGCGAGTGTTTCGAGGAGGTCTTCGAGAAGGAAGGCCTCGGCGGTGACACGGACCGAAAGCAGATCGCCCTCCAATCCATGCAGGATGGGAAGCGTAGGGGACGTCGGCCAGACGCTCATGTACATTCTCCTACTGCGTCCAGCGTGGCCAGTAAGCAAGGAAAAAGCCCTGCTGGCGGTGCGCCATCAGGGCTTGTATGATGCCTGAGTACTGACCCGCCTTTAGCACTTTTTTTATCGTGGTTGCAAGTAGCTAACCCCTCCGCCACCCGCCGGGACAATCGAACTGCCCCAACCGGCGGCCAGGAGTCTAAATCACTCCACGCGACCTTAGAATATCACCGAACCGAATCAATCTCAATCATTCTTTTCGGATGAACCGCCCAAATGGATTAGAGGGCTAGCGAGTCTGCTTGGTTTCGTTCAACATGCGCAGGAACTTCTGCTTCTGTTCATCGTTGAGGATCTGAAGGATTTTCGACTTGCCGTCGGCGCGGACGCTATCCAACTGATCCTTCACCTGCTGGTAGTACATCATGAAGTCGCTGAGGATGGTCTCCATCTGGCGCGCCTGGTCGCTGGTGAGATCAAGTTCACGGCGGAAACGCTCAATGGAGATTTCCTTGCCGCCTTCCTGCCAGTAGGTAGCGCCGCGGCGGTAGCCGGATGAGAAGCCCAGCCGCATGGTGAGGGCTCCAGCCGTGGCGCCACACAGGAAGACGAGCAGGAGAATGCACAGGATTCGTGGATTCTGCCACGTCATCCGGTGGTCGGTCATTTTCCGTTACTCCTCGTAGGTGGTCAACTGGACAAAGATCGTGTTCCGATCCTGGTCCGCATCCACGAGGCTGACGGAAGGTTGTTCATCCGCAAGGATATGCTCGGGAGCGCTGGAGACGATGATGGGCTCATCCTTGGGGCTGGTGAAAAGCATGATTCCGAGCAGGAGCGTGAGAACCGCGGAGGCATAAACGAGGCGCCTGGCGAACAGAGGCTCAAGAAACACGCTCCAGATGGAGCTGCTCTTTTGCGACTCGATATGGTCCATGACGCGGCCATAGAATCCGGGAGCGGGGTCCGCCTCTTCCTGGAGCCGCAGAGAACGAACGGTCTGCTGGACATCCACGAACTGCGCAACGATCTCATTACACTCCCCGCACTGGCGGAGGTGCTGGAGGAGCTGCGGGTCAGGCTTACCTGCCAGATAACCTTCAATTCCATCCCGAGTGACCGGGCACATAGTGTCTTCCCTCTTCAATCTGTCCAACCTAAGTTGCGGATCTTGTGTCCGCTCTTGATCACGACTCTCACCATCCGGCTGCCCTCTTTCCGTTCAGGGGCTAGCTCGTATCACTTCAGCCATTCCAACCGACCGGTTCGCTGCCGGCCTGTGTCATCTTAACCGGGCGTTCCGTCAGACGGTTGCAGGTTTGCCGCCGCGGAACAGGCGCTGGGAAGCCTTGACGAGCTTCTGCCGCGCTCTGAATAATTTTACTTTAATTGTATTCTCGTTCATGCCGGTCATTTGCGCCAGTTCTTCCACCGAGTGGCCTTCCACTTCCTTGAGAAGAATGAGCTGCCGGTCTTCCTCAGAAACCTTTTCGAGCAGTTTGATCGCGAGGTCGCGGCGCGCCAGCGAGTCATCGACGGCGGCTTCATGCGAGGTGACCGCTTCGGAGTTCTCCATTCGGCGGCTGTCCTCTTCGGAGAAATCACTTTCGTAAACGAGCTTCCGAACGCGCTTCTTGCGCAGATAGTCGTAGCACTCGTTGACGGTAATCTTGTAGATCCAGGTGAGCAGGGAACTTCTCGAATCAAAGTTACCGATGGAGAAGTAGACCTTGGCGAACACCTGCTGGGCAATGTCCTCGGCATCGTTGCGGTTGCGCAGGATCCCGTAGATGATCGAGTAGACCTTGGACTGGTACCGCTCGACAATCTCCCGAAACGCCAAGTCGTCGCGCGCTTGAACACGCTTCACGAGCAGCGCTTCGTCTGAATACCGGTTTTCCACTTTCGCCTTTGCGCGGGGTTTCGCGACCGTAGCCGGGAACGGAAGAACGTTTGTCAGCCCACTCATGCCCATACCGACGCGGCAACCGCGGATTGGGTTTCGGCAGAATGCGTGCCGCCGGGGCCACAGACAGGCACATCATACCACAGATGAGCGGTTTGCAACTTTGGGTGGGGGTTCCGCATCCTGACAAAGGAAGGGCATTCGGCTTCTCCGAATCCTGCCTTTTTGATATAGTTTAGAGTGGAGAGGAGTTACGGAACGAAAATGATTCAACTCACCGAACGTGCCGTGGATAAGGTAAAGGAGATTCTGACGTCTCAGGAGCCGCAGCCGAGTGGCTTGCGGATTGCAGTGGTGGGCGGCGGATGCTCTGGTTTCAGCTACTCGATGGCCTTCGAGAACGCACCGTCGATGCTGGACAAAACCTACAGCTACGATGGTTTGAAGGTCTTCGTGGATCAGGCGAGCCTGCTGTACCTGGAAGGTGCGGAAGTGGACTACGTGGAGACGCTGGAGGGCTCGGGGTTCAAGT
The DNA here is from genome assembly GCA_016789785.1 of Bryobacterales bacterium. Next base: position 45,731 of record JAEUQE010000032.1, on the reverse strand, counting down.
TCAACAATCCGAATGTGAAGTCGACCTGCGGTTGCGGCAGCTCCTTCAGCGCGTAACCAGATTCCACACCAGGAGATATCGAGAAAGGGCACCTGAAGCGGGCGCCCTTTTCTTTTTGGCTTGCGGCAGGAATGACTGCACTAAAAATTTTTGGGGACGCCCGTTGCCGGACGTCCCCACTTGGATTTCGACAAAACCGAGTAAAGCTTAGCTACGGCGCTTCAACAGGCCGAGACCAACGATGCCGAGACCGAACAACGCGAACGTGGTCGGCTCCGGAACGTCATTGTTAGGAATCGGATCGCCGGACAGGATGAACCGGATGTCCACGTTACCCGCAGTTGCCTGACCGGTGTAGGTACCAGCACCGACAGCCACATTGAACGCATTCTGGAAATTGGCCGCGAAGTCGCTAGCACTAATGGCGATCGGCGTCCCAAGCACGATGAGGCCGTTAACCCCACGGTTGCTTTCGTTTACAGTAGCGGTTGGATTGACGTCCCAGTTCGTGAGCGGGGAGTCCAAACTCGTGGTCATGCTGCCGCTACCGCCGAATCCGCCGATGGTGACGTCCACACGGTAGTCTATTTGCAGCGTCAAGTTCTGGAACCCGACAGCGGAACCAAGTCCGGCACATGGCGTATTGCCCGCACCGCCTGGGATTGAGACGTTAGTACAGTCAACTTGGCTGATGATAGCACCCTGCAGCGAAGCCGCTGCGAGCACTGCCATCGCGAGGAATAACTTCATTTTCGAACCTCCGAGACGCGATAGAACGTACAGAGCGACACTGGTTTCCCAGGCCTCTGTCTTTGACAGTTTACGGGTGCACGGTACCACAAGTCAAGTACTTTTGTGATCGCAACACAAACAAAAGCAGTGCTTTAGTCATGGGTGGTTCATAGTCCCATACTGGCAGGTCTAGTCCTCCCCTCAAAGGGTGGGGGACGGCCCTGAGTGAAAACTGCGAGAATGGGGAAGGAATCACCCGAGGGGCCGAGAAACCAACCGGCTGAGGAGAAAGAACGATGTTGGAGCGTCTGTTAACGGAGCAGCGGAACTCCGCAAGCACGGAGATCGACCGGCTATCGACCCTGGAAATGCTGCGAGTCATCAACGATGAGGACCGGTTGGTGGCCGAGGCTGTGTCACAGGTGTTACCAGCCGTGGCGCAGGCAGTGGATGCGGTGGCGAACGCCATTCGGTCTGGCGGGCGGCTGTACTACATTGGTGCTGGTACCAGCGGCCGGCTGGGGGTACTGGACGCGTCGGAGTGCCCGCCGACCTACGGTTGTCCGCCCGACATGGTCCAGGGGATCATGGCGGGCGGGGAGTCCGCGCTTGCGAGGGCTTCCGAGGCCAGCGAGGACGATCCGGATTCCGGAGCGCGGGACCTGATAGCGGCCGGTTTCCGTGAAGGCGACGTTCTTTGTGGGATTGCCGCAAGCGGGCGAACTCCCTATGTGCTCGGCGCCGTTGACAAGGCGAGGGCGATGGGATGCGTCACGATCGGGATTAGCTGCGTTCCGGGGTCTGCACTGTCGGAGGCCGTGGCGATTGCGATTGCCCCGGTGACCGGGCCGGAGGTGATCACGGGATCGACGCGGATGAAGGCGGGCACAGCCACCAAGCTCGTGCTGAACATGCTGACTACCGGGGCGATGATCCGGCTGGGATACACGTTCGGCAATCTCATGGTGAATGTGCAGCCCAAGAATGCGAAATTGGTGGACAGAGCCGAGCGCATCGTGATGGAGGCGGGTGAGGTGGAGCGTCCACGCGCGGCGGAGTTACTGAAAGAGGCCGGGATGAGTGTGCGCGCCGCGATTGTGATGGCGCGGCTCAAGGTGGGACGCGCCGAGGCGGAACAGCGCCTGCGGGAGAATGGGAATGTGGTGGCGCGCGTGATGGAAGCGCACGGAAGAACAGGGGGAAGAGCTTAGGATTATGGACCGATTCGTGATTCACGGCGGGGAGGAGCTTCACGGAGAAATTCTTACCAGTGGAGCCAAGAACTCCGCGCTGCCGGCACTGGCCGCCGCCCTTCTGACTTCCGATCCCGTGGTGCTGCGGAGGATTCCCGCGGTCAAGGACATTCGCACGATGATCGGGCTGCTGAAATCGCTGGGCGCCTCGGCGGAGGTGGACGGCGGGAGTGTGCGGATTGAGGCGTGTGAGATTGCGAATCCCGAGGCCCCGTACGATCTGGTGAAGACGATGCGTGCATCCAGCCTGGTGCTGGGGCCGCTGGTGGCGCGTTGCGGACGGGCGAGGGTATCGATGCCGGGAGGATGCGCGATCGGGGCGCGGCCGATCAACCTGCATGTGTACGGATTGGAGCAGTTGGGGGCAAAGATCACGCAGAGCCACGGCTATATCGAGGCCTCGGCGCCGGACGGGCTTACCGGGCGGCCAGTGCATTTCGACCGCATTACGGTAACGGGCACCGAAGATCTGATGATGGCGGCGGTGCTGGCCAAAGGGGCGACGGTGCTCAACAATGCGGCGAGGGAACCGGAAGTGAAGGATCTGGCTGACCTGCTGGTGAAGATGGGAGCGCGGATCGAAGGTGCGGGTACTTCGACGATACGGATTGAGGGGGTGGAGGCGCTGCATGGCGCGGAGCACACCATCATTCCGGATCGCATTGAGGCCGGCACGTTCCTCATTGCCGGAGCGATGACAGGCGGAGATGTCCGGGTGAAGGGATGCCAGCCGGACCACTTGGAGGCGCTACTGGCCAAGCTCGCACAGGCGGGAGTGAATGTGGACCGGGAGGGCGACAGCACGCTTCGCGTGAGAGGGGGCAACCTGCGTTCGACGGACATGAGTACCGAAGAGCATCCTGGGTTCCCGACGGATCTGCAAGCGCAGTACATGGCCCTGATGACCCAGGCGGAAGGCATCTCGATTGTGACTGAGACGATCTTTGAGAACCGCTTCATGCATGCGCCGGAACTGATGCGCATGGGCGCCAATATCCGGCTGGACGGGCGGCAGGCAATCGTGGCTGGGCCGCGGCGGCTGAGCGGGGCGCAGGTGATGTCATCCGATCTGCGGGCCAGCGCGTCGCTGGTGCTGGCCGGACTGGTTTCCCGGGGGGAAACGATAGTGGATCGCGTCTACCACATGGACCGAGGCTACGAGAAGATAGAGGAGAAACTGGCGGCGGTGGGCGCCCGGATCCGGAGGGTTTAGTTTCGTCAGGAGCGGCGGGCCCCGCGCGCGGCAGGAAAGGACATATGAAACACAACGAAGGTTTTCTGGCTCTGGTGAATGACGCGAAGTCGCGAGTGCGGGAGACGGACATCCAGGGCTACCGCGAGATGGCGGAGAAAGCGATTCTGGTGGACGTTCGCGAGGATCGGGAGTGGGCGGAGGGTCACGCCACGGGCGCGGTGCACCTTTCGAAGGGGATCATCGAGCGGGATATCGAGAAGACGATCCCCGACAAAGAGGCACTGATTGTGCTGTATTGCGGAGGTGGGTTCCGGTCGGCACTGGTGGCGGACAACTTGCGGAAAATGGGCTATGGGAATGCGGTTTCGCTGGATGGCGGATGGCGCGCATGGAATGAGGCGGGCTTGCCCGTGGAGAAACCGTAGGAACCCGGTCAGCCGAAAACGAGGCCGATGCAGCGCAACGCGATGTAGACCAGTCCAATCGACTCGAGTACCTTGACCACGAGGAGCGGCCGTCCACCCAGGAACTCGAATCGCAACAGGAACGCCATGACGATTGTGAGAAAGATCACCGTCGGGTCGAAGGATTCTTCGAACTTCTTCGAATAGATGCCCAGCAACAGATAGTAGAACAGAGGCCAGTTGTTCTCGAGCTGGGTGCGGTGGCGTGTCCAAGTTACCCATATGGTCAGGACCAACAGGCAGAGCGTTGTGATGTTGAATACTGTTGGCTGGATCATACGAGTCCGTCTGCTTGGTCTAGAAAGACCACATTAAGCTTGAGTAGCCAGTGTGCGCCCGGTAGTTCTGGCCTGTCAACAGCAAGAAATCCTCCCGGTAGCCGTAGTATTGGTATCCGAAGTTCCATCGGAGGTTCGAGCGCAGAACCACCGAAAGCCGTGCCGATGGGGATTGATAGCGAAGCGGGAACGTCTGCACGAGCGCGAATACCTCGCGCCCATCCGGGCTGATCTGGGTGAGGGGCAGGGTGGGATTGGCACGGCCGTCACCGGTATCGCGGACAATGGAGTAGCCGAAGTAGAGGTCGGCGCGCTTTCGTACCGCAACGCGAGCGGCGAGGTGCCCGGTGTGCAGATTACTGAAGTAAAGCGAGCGCTGGTTCTCGATCAGGCGCGAGGCGGCAAAGTAAGCCAGCGCGCTCTGCGTGTCGAGGTGCAGCTTCGAGTAGCCCGCGTCAATGGACAGCCAGTTCCGCGCAGTCCAACTCGCATCGTAAGCGTATTGCCGTGAGCGGGAACTGAAGAAGACGATGCTTGTGGAGTTGGTGTTGTACATGGTGCGAGTGAGGGCCGAAAGGGTGAGGGACCGGGACCTCCACTGGACCCTGCCATTGAGCGAGTGGTAGTTCTTCTCTGAGATCGGCGTGAAGGGCTGGTCAGCTCTTCCCACCTCAACGTCGAATTGAACCACCAGGGGCTTCACGGGCCGGAGCCGGATGCCGCCCAGGCCGGCGTTCAGGCGGTTGTTCTGCTCGAACGAGAGAACGTCGCTGAATGAGCCCACTCGTTCTCCTTCCCGCGAGCGGATGCGGCGGTCTGTGAAGTGATAGCCGCCGTAGAGACCCACTTTGTTCGAAAGCGACAGTGTCGCGTCACTGAGATTGGTGATGGAACGGATTCCGAGGAACTGGAAGTTCAGAATGGAGAATCCGGATTGCGCGTTCTCCAGTTCCTGAAGGCTGGCTTGGCCGTCCATTCTCGTATTGTGGAAAGCCGTGTGGTTGGATAGGGTCAAGCGGGAGGAGGGGGTCAGGATGAGATTGAGGTTTCCAGACGTGACCGGGCGGCTGCCGGTGCCTGCGACCAGAATCTGCCGGTTTCTCGCTGCGCCAAGACGGTCAGTGCCTGTGGCGGCCTCGTCGAGGGCGAAATCCCGGCGTCCTGAGACTGCGGTGTAGCGGGCGTTCATCGAGAAGATTTTCGCGTTGCGAACGAGGGACAGGCGCCAGTAAGGACTGTCACCCTGATAGGGCTCTGTTCGCCGGAACCTGCTGAGCGTAGTATTGTCAGCCGTGTTTGCGCCGCGCTCGAGGCTGTTGATATTGAGAGGAGTGTCCTCCTTGAAGTGGTCCCATCCGCGGAGAAGGTTAAGCGTGAAACCAGCGAGGGTTGCCTCGCCGCCCAACCGGTATTCACGGCGCTGGCGCCGGATGTCCGCAAACAGCGGGAACTCGTCTCCGCGCGAATCAAAGGCCTGAAAGGTGGACAGCGCGGGGCCCGTCTGTGCGTAGCGCGTGTGGCCCACGAAGAGCTTGAACGCGGATTGTGGGAACAGCGTGAAGTCGTGGTCCTGGAAGCGCCTGCTGGTATCCATGCGATGGAGTCCGTTGGCGACGGTGAGCGCGGGGTTGAAATACTCGTTCAAACGCCAGTGGAGGTCATAGCGGTAGATACGATTTTTCTCGATGCGGAGCACGGAAGACTGGTAGGGGTCGTTACCGAGTCCCTGGGTGGTGAGTGAAAGCTCATCGAAGAGCTTACCCTGTCCCTCGCGGGAGTTCACCCTGAGCTGGCTTCCGAGGAGCCGGACACCGTTTCCGAAGTTGACGTCACTGCGGTACTTGCCGAGATTGCCGTCCACGGATCGAAAGCGATAGCCGAGTTCGAAGCTGTTGATCACATTGTAGCCACCGACATTCTCACCCCGGGGAGCCCCGACGGTTTCCGTGGTGGGCGCAACGGTTGGCTGGGCAAGTGCCGCTGCTGGGAAAAGCGCAATGAGAATCAGATTCCGCATGGGTTCACCTCAGGAACAACCGGTCGGCGTTGGATCCGTGGATACGAACATGGCAAGTGGTGCAGTTCTGATACCGCGGGTTGCGCATGTCGTGCGTGGGCGAATGCAGAGTGATTCCATCGGCTTGCCGGCCGAACGTTCCGGCGCCCGTGTGGCATTCCAGACAGGTGGTGAAAATGGCGGGACGGCGAAGTAGCTTGGCGTTCGTGGATCCGTGAGGATTGTGGCAGCTCTCACAACCGTCGACACGAACGGCGGGGTGCTCAAACGCGAAGGGGCCACGTTTGTCCGTGTGGCACTTCAAACATGGCTCTTCGTTGCCAAGCGCGTGGGTGACCATTCGAGGGCGTGCACCCATTCGCCAGGTCGCGGCTGGTGCGCCGTGCGGGTTATGGCAATCCGAACAATTCATGAAGCCTTCGTTCACCCGGTGCTTGAAGGGCATGGCAAATTGGGTGCGAACGTTGGCATGACAGGTGTAACAGAGGTCACGCTGCTCTTTGGCGAGCAGGGCCTTTTGGGTGGGCGATTTGTGGATGGAGTGGCAACTGGAACAGGCGACCTCAGCCTGGGAGTGCGAGGACCGGCGGATATTGGCTCGACTGAGGTCTTTTGCGTGACAGCGGAGGCAGGCGTCGAGAGTTTTGGCGGGACTCAGCAGGGAGAAAGCGACCGGTATGGTGGTCTTCCCGCCTCTCGCTTCCACGTGAGCCTTGGCCGCTCCATGACACCCTTCACAGCCGGTCTTTTCCGGCGCGGAGTTGCTGGAGGCCAGACTCTTGTAGTGTGGATTCCGGAAGAAGTTCTGCCAGACATCCGGATGGCAAACCCGGCAAACCGAACTGCCGACGAATCCCGCTGGATTCGCGGCAGCGACGGCGTCGGCAAGAGGCTTGGGCAAAGATGACTGCGGGCTCTGTGCCGCTAAAGGCCAGAGCCCGCTCCCTAGAAAGAACAAAACTGTTACTCGCAAATCCCACTCCCACTGTTACCCAGTATATTCGCGGTCAGGAGGAAAGCGAACTGGGGGGTAGTCAGAAGATGTAGGAGATGCCGACCATGGGTACGAAATTGTGGATCCAGCCGGAGAGCTCCGCCCCGCGGTTGGGTGTGATGATCTTCGTGGGGATGGGGCTGACGTAGTCCTTCACTTCGACGCGGAGACTCGACTTCTCGCCTACTTTGATCTTCACGCCGGCGCCAAACACAGCTACTGGCGTCGTGTCGGTGCTCCCGGTGAGAAGAGCGAAGTCGGAAAGGCTCTGAGTGAGGGCTGGCGTACCGGTTCCCCGATAGTGTTTGATGCCGGCCCCAAATGAGATATAGGGTCTGACCTTCGAACCGGCGGGGCTGAGATGGAGGAGGAAGTCGTAGTGAATGGCGTGCGATTGGGCGCCGAACGCCGCTTTCGCTCCCCCTGATTTCAGTTGCGCCTCGTTGCTCTGAAACAGGTACCGGATCTCCCCGCCCCAAGTGCGGCCCATCTGCTGCCCCAACACAAAGCCTGCCGCGTAGCCCGGCCCAAAGCCTGCATCGGCCGTCGCGGTGCCGCGAGTGACGTCCCGATTGGTGTAGAAACTGCCGCCGCCCACACCACCGACCTCCCAGCTCTGCGCAAACAGACTCAGCGGCAACAGAGAAGCGCAAAGCACACTTATCCTGATCGCGTTCATTTCCAAGTCCTTTCGAGGCCAGCTCGCTTGGCTGGCCTCATGATGTTTTCTTGTGGAGGGCTAGTCGATCACCCGAACGGAGATTGACGTCGCCCCAGTGCCTTGCCGTACCGTAAGGACTTGCTCCAGTCCAAGCGGCACAATGTGCGTTACCCTGGCATTGACCTGGTACACACCGACAGAACCAGGCACCAAACCGGCGAATTCGACCGGGATCTCAACATTGCCGATCGAGACAACCGGCGGCACGATGACGGAAGCAAGTGGATCACCCGGTGCCGGAACACCAGCTTCAACCGCTGGTGACGTGCGGCCAAGTCCGGTGAGGTAGATCGAAATGGTGTCGCCTCTGCGGACTGGGTTGGTCGGGGTGACCAGCAGACCGTTGGAGTTGCGGAACACCGCGGGCAGGTCAACAACGTTGCCAGCCACACCATTGCGGAAGATGCCAGGTGCATTCGGGAGGATGGTGAGGTTGAAGTTATCGCTCACTCCCCCAGGAGTCCGGAGCACCATCTGAACATTGCCGTCCACCTGGAACGGGATTTGACCGTTGATCTGGCTCTGAGAGACGAAAACCACAGGAACGGGTACGCCGTTCACGGTGAGACAGCTTTCGCCCAGGGCGGTCGGCAGCGGCATCTGCTGAGAAGCCTGGTTGATCGGGCTGAGGTCGGTGCCGAAGATGGAAACCAGCGCACCAGGGGCGACTGCGCCGCTCTGATCGGCAGCGTTCACGACACGCTCGATGCGGGGCGGGGCAACGGCTGCATCATAGGCCCAGGGCAACACCGTGAAGCCCGAAGTCGTGAGGTTCACGATCGCCGAGCGGTTCGCGAGGGGAGCGATCGTACGGGTGAAGATCTGCGTCCACGACTGGCGAGCCGGTGAGGTCGGAGCGGTGGGCGTAGTCGGAGTGGTTGGGGCCGTGGTCGATGTGGCGACCTCCGGAAGAACGGGAGCTTCGGCCATCCGGGTCGATCGGCCCAACTGTCCGTTGGTGGCGTCGAACCGCTGGATGACGCCGGCCGCGGCACTGTCGGCAGCCACGGTCCGGAAGCCGCCCTGATCGAGGAAAAAGAACCCCGAGTTGCGGCCAGCTCCGGCGTCGAAACGCCGCGTGGCGACGAGAGAGGAGTTAAGCAGGTTATTGCCGATCACAAACTGGTCGAAGCTCGATGCAGCGTAGGACCCGGACAACTCGGTGAAATCCTTTCGAGCCACCGTGAAAGTATCGGTGTTGGAGTTGTAAAGCATCGCCCGTCCATCAGCCATTGCCGCCATGATGGCGCTGCCGTTGGGAGTTCCGATAAGGACCGTGTTGATATGGATATCGTTCTCGAAGACGCCAAGCGTTGGGAGAGCCGTCGCGGTTCGCGAAACGAAGTCCACACGGGCAATCCGGTGAATCGGTCCTGCGACACGGTTAGCGACGAGAATCGCATTGCCACTTGCCGCGATACTCCGGGGATAGTAACCACCAGGCATCCGAATCGGCTGGGTCTCTTCAAGCGTGTCCAGGTCAAACACGCGGATGATCTGAGCGTTGTCATGGCCGACCATCAGATACCGGCGATCAAAGGTGATCGCCAACTGCGTCGGAGTGTTGGCGGTACGCAATGTCGCGATCTGAGTCTGGGTGTTGCCGTTGAACACCAGAATCTGATTCGTGTCCTGCCGTAGGACATAGAAGCGGTCGCGCACGGGGTCAGCGAGCAGGTCGACGAGGCGGCCAGCCACGTTCACCACGGTTCCCCGCTGATCCGGCTCCCGGTTATTGATTAGGACCCGGATGGGATTCGGCAGGTTCACGCCGCGCCCCGACCTGACCTCAATTGCCACCTGAACCGTTCCCTTCTGGTTCTGATAAGCACTGGGATCGATGTTCACGCGGACGGTAGCCGGCGTTACTCCCGTCGAGGGGCTCACCGTGACGCCAGGGGAGCTCACGGAAAGGGAGAAATCCGTGTTCGCTCCACTCGGGTCGACTAGCACAAGTTCCTGGGAACTCACCCTCCGGTCACAGAAGTTCCCCCGGACGATGATGTTCTCCTTGTCGGCGACGACTCTTGGGACTCGCTCCAAGTTTCCGATCGGGATGATCGTGATCCCACTGTCGGAAATGGCGTACATCACGGAGCTGTCGGCGTTCATGATGCTCTTTCCGCTGAGGTGCTCGGGAAGTTGGAGCCGCTCGCGAACCGCTAGGTTGTCGGCATCGAGAACCTGAAGGATCGGGGCCCGAGCCCGGACGTTTTGTGTATTCCCCGAGTTCCCTTCATCGTCGAGGAACTGCGCGTAGATCCGGCCCCGTGCATGGTCATAGACGTGGGTTCCCACATCAAAGACTCCCGACACGTTTCCGAATTGAGAGAAATTGACGTCGCGCCGGCGGTCAAACATGCTCCAACCCGACATATACATGGACCCATCGAAGTTCACACTGACCGCGCGGGGGCCAGGAGGCGGGGACCAGATCCAGAAGGCCGCATCGACACGCTTGGTCGTCACTTCGTAGGAAAACTCGATCGTGTTGTTGCTGGTCGCTCCGCTGCCGCCCGTGCCAGTGCCGACCGCGGCCGAACCAAATATCCAAAGGCCATCCCCGCTCACCGCCATCGAGGCGGCGACGATATTCGAGGGATACTGTCCCACGGGTTGAGGAAGTGACTTGGTAGTCACGCCGCTGATGGTCCCGAGCACCTGAGTCATGCCGGTAACGGGGTCGAAAACCATGAACTCCGTTGCTGTGACAACGAGTGCCAGGTTGTCCACACCGAAAGCAACCCCAAGCGGCGCACTACCGAGGACATACGTTTGCCTTGAGTTTGACGCCAGATCGATCACGGTCAGCCCGTTGTTGTTGGCACCTTGCTGGAACGCCCCAAAATGCGCGACCACAAGATATCTTCCGTCCGCGCTGAGCGAGACCGAAGATGGCTGAGCCGAGACATTGATGGAGGTCCGGATGGAGCCATCGGCAAGTGACATGACCTCGACGCGGTTCGCTGTGTAGTTCGCCACGTATAGGACTCCGCGGGCTTCATCAAGCGCAAGATCAGAGGCATGCCCCCCAATCGAGACAACTCTGCCGACCGTTCCAGCGAACCCAGGACGAGGAGTTCCCACGAGAAGAACCAAGCCTGCAAGGATCGCCAATGACCGGCATGCGCCGAGCTTCCACCACCGGATTAATTTCGTATTCATAACAATCTGCTCCAAGAGTCGATCTCCATCATTGCTGGCCCCGACTGGCTTTCGGTGGCCCGGGGGGACCGTTGACTGCTGCATCCTCGGATCAGCAGGCACCGCCGTCCTTGCTGATCGGGAGGAACCACCGTCCTGGACACGGGGCTCCTCCGTTTCCTTCCACATCACTCGGCCGGCTATTCCACGTTTTTCTTGCGGCGCATCACGATCAGCCCCAAAAAGAGTGCTGCCAAGACTGCGCACGCGATGCGAATCACTGTGTTGTCCATCGCCATTCTCCTTTCCCACATGTTTGCCATCCCGAAGCCAGCGGGCCCAAAGGATGGACCTACGCCTCTTACTAACTCAGAGACCTAAAGACCTTACCTACATGTTATTCATCATCGGGAGCAGTTCCCTGATGATCTTGACCACAACGGGTCCTACCGTAACCACGAAAAGTGTCGGCAAGATACAGAAAAAAATCGGGAAGATGAGCTTGACGCCAAGCTTCGCCGCTTTTTCTTCCGCAATCTGCCTGGCCTGGACCCGCATGTAGTCGGCGTGTGCCCGGAGTGACTGGGCAATGCCGGTTCCAAACCGGTCCGCCTGGATGAGAACCGCCACCAGTTTCTTGAGGTCGTCGACCGCGGTGCGATCGGCCATGTTTCGAAGCGCTTCGGCACGCCGCTTTCCCGCCTTGAGTTCGTAATTCACCAGCGCGTACTCCTCGCTGATTTCCGGGTGCGCGTGTTCAAGCTCCTTGGCTACCTGGAGAATTGCCTGATCCAGGCCAAGCCCCGACTCCACACAGACGACCATCAGATCGAGGGCGTTCGGAAGCCCGCGCCGCACCTGCTTCTGCCGCCGGCGCGCCTTCAGATTCACAAACTCGTTCGGACCGAAGAAGCCCAACGCAACAGAGGCCGTGAGCCCGAGAACCTTGTTGCTGGGATCCGTGTCGGCGCTCAAGATGAAGAAAGACGCCACCAACGGGAGAAAGACCGCGCAGAAGAGCTTCGCACCATAGAAGACCATGAGCGCGTTTTGCTGGCGATACCCGGCCCGGATCAGCCTGCGCTGCATCACGGTGACGTCCTTGGGCGACTGCGGTACGTACTGCCCAAGTTTGAGAAGCATCTCGCGAAATGCCAGGCTCGGATGGGTTGGTGGAGCATCCTGTGCCACAACGCCAACACCGGCCACCCGCTCCATGGCCTCTTTCGGCCGGACCCAAAGACGGAGTCCAGCGAGTCCGATGCCAACCATCACTGTTAGTGAGAGGACAAATACGCCTAATATCACCATGGAATCAGACCTCGATTGACACGATCTTCTTGATGATTAAGTAGCCGACGATCTGAAGCGTGATCGCGGCCGCCGCCAGGTAGTGTCCAACTTCCTCTTTGAAGAAGAAGTTCGCATAGTACGGATTCACGTAGAACAGCAACACGGCTACGACCGCTGGGATCAGTGAAAGGGATATTCCCGTCATTCTTCCGTGAGCGCTGACGGCCCGGATCCTGCCGCGCAACTTGAACCGCTCCCTGATTACGTAAGCAAGCTTGTCCAGGATTTCGGAGAGGTTTCCTCCAGTCCGCTTCTGAAGCAATACCGCGGATACGAAGAAATGAACGTCCAGCAGCGGAATACGCTTGGCAAGTTTCTGCAGTGCGGCATCCAGAGGGAGGCCCAGGTTGTGCTCCTCAAACGTACGGCGAAACTCTCCGGCCAAGGGCTCCTGAAATTCGCGGTGGATCATCTCCAGCGACACAGAGAAGGCGTGGCCAGCACGCATGGACCGGGCGACGAATTCGAGACTCTCGGGGAACAGCTCTTCGAATTTCCGAAGCCTCTGGGTCCGCTTCCTCAAGACATACCCAATCGGCAAGAAAGAACATCCGATCGCCACTGCCATAGCGACCGAGCGAAAATCTGTGGCGAGCCAGATGATCAGGTAGCCCGCGATGAAGCAAGCGATGCAGGCATGCATCAGTCTCGCGACGTTCCAACGCAGACCGGACTGATCGAGCAGTTCCTGCAGCTTGTCATGGAGCCGGAACCGGCGAAGCAGGTGCATGGTCACTTGGCCGATGCTCTTATCCTCGCCCTGAATCAAGGGTTTGGGCGCACTTGCGGCCTCGGCCTTCTTTTCCGCCGCCTTCTTCTGGGTACCCTGCAAGCGCTGCTTGATGCGGTCAACATCAGCCTTGTTGAACGCTCCACGCACGAGGTACCACACGGCCACGAAACAGAACCATGCAACGAATACAGTCACTGCAAACGTCATTGTTAGACCTCCGCAACCTCGTCGAAAAGATCCGGGCGCAGGCGGATTCCGGCCGACAGCAGCTTCTCGTAGAACTTCGGGCGGATGCCGGTGGCGGCAAACCTTCCCATGATCTTGCCTTCCGGCGAGAGCCCGCGTTTCTCAAACACGAAAATGTCCTGGAGTGTGACAATCTCACCCTCCATCCCAGTTACTTCAGTTACATTGGTCACGCGGCGCGAACCGTCGGAGAAACGTGCGGCCTGGACAAGCACATGCACCGCGCTCGCGATCTGCTGGCGGATCGAGACCAGTTGCATGTTCGCGTTCGCCATCGACACCATTACCTCCATACGGGAGATTGCGTCGCGCGGGGAGTTCGCGTGAATCGTGGTGAGTGAGCCGTCGTGACCAGTATTCATGGCTTGAAGCATGTCGAGAGCTTCTCCACCGCGGACCTCACCAACGACGATCCGGTCCGGGCGCATGCGGAGGCTGTTCACCAGCAGTTCACGCTGGCGAACCGCGCCGTTGCCTTCGAGGTTCGGGGGACGGGTCTCGAGCCTCGCCACGTGGGGCTGCTTGAGCTGCAGTTCGGCGGCGTCTTCGATCGTGACGATACGCTCTTTAGGGTTGATGAAGAAACTTAGCGCGTTGAGCAGGGTTGTCTTACCGGAACCCGTTCCGCCGGCGATGATGATGTTCAGGCGGGCCTTCACCGCAGCCTCAAGCAACTCCATCATTCCAGGGGTCATCGCTCGCCGTTCCACTAAGTCGACAGGCATCAGCTTGTCCTGGGAGAAACGGCGGATGGACATCAGGGGCCCGTCAACAGCCAGGGGAGGAATGATCGCGTTGACACGTGACCCGTCCGCCAGGCGAGCGTCGACCATGGGCGTAGACTCGTCGATCCGGCGTCCTACCTGAGAAACAATCTTGTCGATGATGCGGAGAAGATGTGGATCGTCTCGAAACGTGACACTGGTCAGTTCCAGGACTCCGCGCCGCTCCACGTATACCTGCTTGTGGGTGTTCACCAAAATGTCGCTTATGGTCGGATCCTGCAACAGCGGCTCGAGCGGGCCAAGTCCAAAAACCTCGTCGAGAACCTCTTCACAGATCTGCTGCTTCTCAAGCGAGCTGAGCAGAGTGGGTTCGTTGTCGATCAACGAAAACAGCGCCTGACGTACTTCCCCACGAACCCGCTGGTTGTCAATCGTCGCCAGCGCCTCCAGATTGATCTTGTCGAGGAGCTTTCGGTGAAGTGTGAACTTCAGCTCCTGATACTCCGGCTTCAATGTCGTCTTCGGCCGGCCAGCATTCTTGAGAAGACGCTGTTCCCAGGTAAGTTGGGGTGTTCGGTTTTCGGTGGTTGGAAGCATCGTATTCGGACCTTGCTAACTCGTTGGCTTGTAAATACCTGTCTATGTCTCCGACATCAAGGCCTTTGCATGGAGAGCCTGCCCGAGCCTTTTCTTGTCCGCGGACGCCGACCCAGCGATTTTCGTCGCAAGCGCCTCGATCGTCCTGCCGAGGTCACAATCGTTTGCGAGTGGCCGCCCGAGGGTGATCACCCGATGGAGGGAGAAGTAATCATTAGGAAAGCTTGCCTGAACCGAGCAGTCGAGAAGCTTGCTCAGATCCTGTCCCGCGATTCCGTCCTTCCGGCTCACCCGGTTGAGAACCACCTGGACCCGGTCCTTGCCGAATCCAAGCTGGCTGAGGAGCGACAACGCTTTCTTCGTGAGATGAAGGCTTGGCAACTCGCTTGTGGATACGAGATAGCTCTTCTCCGCCTCCGACAAGGCAAGCAAACTGATGCGGTTAAACACAGAAGGAAGGTCGATCACGACCCAATCGTAAAGAAGCCGGGCATATTGCAGAACTTCCTGGTAGCGGGAGGGATCGAACTGATTCACAAACGGCGTTTCAGGCCCGATCAGCACATCGACACCACCGCAACTGACTGTGAATTCCGGCCACCGGGATGGATCGAGGTTCTCGGCCTCCAGAAGGTCGACAATCGAGGGTCTCTGGGTCACCTTCAGGAAGAAGCCAACCGTGCCTCCGGTCAAATCAAAGTCGATAAGCAAGACCCGCTTCCCAGTCGCCCGGCGCAAAGCGAACGCCGTCTGCGTTGCAAGAGTAGAGGCGCCAGAGCCCGGCTTGGTGCTTGAGAAAACAATCACGCGGCCCTGTTCGTGTTCTTCGCTCACTTCGGGCTGCCGGAGCCGCCGCAGCCGCGTGACGGCCTCCTGCTGGACGGTAACGTCAAACGGAGCGTACAGAAACTCACTCGCGCCTTGACGGACTGAGTGCAGAATGGCTTCCGAATCGTTGTGCGAATGAAGTCCAATCGTGAACACCGGGGGCTTGAGCGACGCCAGGTACCGGATGATCTCTCCCGCCTGGTCAAGATTGGATGTCAGGTCAATCAAGGCCACTTCCGGGCGAAGCTGCCGCAGCCGGATATCGAGTGTCTGCTGAACAGGATACGTCCTGAGGTCGCCCAGCACTTGAAAGCCCCGGACGGCAGGCACCGTGGAGAGGAATGCGTCCGCAAGCTCGCGATTCGGCGAGATGAGAAGCGCCGTTAGCTCGGTGTCGCGATTCATGCGGAAAGCCATAGCATCATTCCTTGTCCCAATTCGTTCCCGCCGTACTTACTTGGTTGCCTTTCTTGGGCTCGCATGAGGTGTGCGCGCCGGAGTCGGATTGCTAGGCGTGCCGTTCGGCAAGAACTCACTGGGGAATACGGGCAGAGGTTTCGGATCGGTCGCGTTCAGTGGCATTGTGATTTCAGGGGTAACCATGACCACGAGTTCGGTTTTCGTTTTGCGTTCCTCACGGCTCTTGAAGAGCGTGCCAAGAATTGGAATGTTGGCCAGACCCGGGATCTTGTTGAAAGTCTCGTTGACCCGGTCGTCAAGCAGGCCGCCGATGACGAAGCTCTGCCCCTCGCCCAGTTCGATATCGGTCTCGATCTTTCTCGTAGCCAGCGCCGGGATCGTGAAGCCATTGAAGGTAACCGCGTTGGCAACGTCGATCGTCGACACTTCCGGCCGGACGTGCATCTTGATAGTCCGGTTGGGGGTGATCTGTGGGTTGAAGTTGAGCCTGATCCCGAATTCGCGGAACTGGATCGTCACCGCACCAGCGTTAGCGCCGCCCTGAAGGACCGGAACGGGGAACTCGCCGCCAACGTGAAAGCTCGCATCTTTGCCATTGGTTGTGACAAGATTCGGCTCTGCGAGGATTTGCAGCAATCCGTTGGACTGAAGTGCCTTGATGAAGGCGCCGAGATTGAGGTCCGGACGGAACATGAACACGTTCAAGGCGTCGGTAATGTTGAATTCCGAGGCAAAGCCTTCACTCTTGCCCGGTATCGACGACCGGATTGTGTTCCCGGTCGGGGCCTGAAACTGCTGAGTGGTTGTCCGGCCGATCGTGTTGAGAGCCCCGGTGGAGAGGAGATTCACGCCCAAGGAACTTGCTGCGTTCCGGTTCAACTCGGCAAACTTCACCCGAAGGACGATCTGCTTATCGACCGGAGGAGTAATCAAACTAATGTTATTGACGACGCTCTTGGCATAGGGAGTGGCAAGAGCGAGGGCTCGGTCAGCCACTGCCTGGCTGGCTACCCGCCCAGTCAGGGAGAGAGATTCCCTGGCGGCCTGGATCTGGATCTCCTCGGACGGAAAGGTATCCTTCAGGAGTTTGCGAAGCGGTTCAATGTTCGGTTCGACATTGACGTTGTAGAAATTCCGCTGGCCCGATTTCGACCAGACGATTACGGTTGCGGAACCGAGCGACTTGCCGTGCAACAGGATCTCACGGGTGGTCGCGGGAACGGCGTCCACGACGTCCGGGCTTGAGGTCGAGATCCTCGCGATGTCTTCCGGATAGTCGATCACGACGCTTTTGCCGACCGAGACGCGGATATCATCCGCATTCTGAGCAAGAA
Source organism: Bryobacterales bacterium (assembly GCA_016789785.1). Next base: position 28,697 of record JAEUQE010000032.1, on the reverse strand, counting down.
GTGTCGCAGCCATAAGGCTAAAGGTAACGGCAATGAGTTGACAGATTCTGCCGTGTTGGATGCGAGTGGTTGCCATCATTGAGTTTTCTCCCACTTCCTCTCTCAAAAGGTGCCCTTGGTGCTACGGATTACGGAGGTTGGAAACAGTTTCGACCGACTTCTGGTTCCCACGGATGACAACAACTTGATCAACCGGGGGCGCCGGAGGTGGCGGCGGAGGCGCAGGAGCCGCTTGCGCCACGACGACAGGACGCGGACGGGGCCTTGGAGCCTCTGCTTGCCGCTGTTGTTGGCGTGGCGCGGTTCCAAAGAGCTCACCGATTTGCCTGCCTGGCGTGCGCTCGATCGTCTGATCGCTTCCATTACGCAAGACCAACTGGATTCGTCCCTCGCTGCTCGCCAGCGTAAGGATTTCCGCTTGATCGGGATTCACGAGCAGCGTGACGTTCGGCGCGTTGATGGCCTGGCCCCTGGCATCGGGCTGAATTGTCGTCCCGGCGGTGAGAACAAGAATGTTCTGCAGCACAGTGGTAGTGACCGTCCCCTCCTGTCCGGGTGGACGGCCCGTGACGAGGACATCGACTCTCATGCCGGGCATGACGAATCCGGCCACACCCACGACGTCGTTCACACGCACGGTGACGGCGCGCATGCCGACCGGAATGATTGGGGCGATCCCAAGCCCGCTTCCGCGGGTAGCCAGACGCCCTTCGAGCAGGGGCTCATCGAGCAGGATGTTGCTGATCACAGGCCGGTCGATCACCTCTTCGACCTTCGCGAAACCGCCTTTGGGGAACTGATCTCCGGCGACTTTTGAGACCTTCACATCTGCGGGCTTCACGGTGATCCCGACGGCGAGTGGCTTTGCGGCCACGACCAAGTCCTTGAGTTCACCTTGGTCGACTTTCTTGGGGGCTCCCGCCCGCGCCGTCATCTGGTAAAAGAGACTCGATACGAGCAACGCGAACACGAGACTCACTGTCAAAACCGTAACGAACCTGCGATCCATAGAATCACTCTCCTAAAGGGCTACCTTCTTCTCGCAAAGTTGCCTGATGGATGATCGACAGTTGGTGGAACTTTCTTTAGCGAGGTACTAACGAAAGCCAAACACCGGCGACGATGGCGGGGGCATATGGAATCGCTTTCGGTGTCACAACCGTCTTTTCTTTCCTCACGAAACGAACGACCGCGCTCACGCTCAGGACCGCGGCTGCCAACAGGGCACCTAGAATCGCTGTCCAAAGAGCGGCTTCCAGCAGGCGATCAACGCCGATGAGTGCGCCGAATCCAGCCATAAGCTTCACGTCCCCACCTCCCATGCCGCCCAGAAGGTAGAAGGCCAGAAACACCGCGAATCCGACGGCACAGCCCGCGAAGGCGTACCAAAGGCCCATCCACCCATTCTGCGAAACCTGCCAGGCGAAGCCACCCGCCAGTGCGGTGGCTGGAATCCAATTCGAGATGTTGCGGCGCCAGAGGTCTTCGGCCGATGCCGCCAAACCAACCATCAGAGCAATCCACAGTTGAGCAGTCATCGCTAGAGCTTGACCTTCGATCCAGAGGAAGCCGGCGCGGGGGAGCCCACGCCGGGAGTACTCACAGACGGGACCGTGTGGGTCAGCGCAACGTGACTGGCGCTGGAAGCCTGACTGGTGACCTCCCAAAGCCCGGAGGCAACGAATCCGGACTGAAGAGCAAACTCAGCCAAGGTAGATCCTGAGGGGAGCCGCCACTCTCCGGCGCCGCATCGATCTCCAGCGCTACAGGACCGGCGTCCCGCCAGGCCCGCTTCGGCGAGCGCTTGATGCGGCGATTCAAGGGGGATTCGGTCCGCTGGCGGCACCGCCTGCTTCAAGCCATCTGGAATCGCCAGCGACGCATCCCTTGAAAACGCCTTTCCGAGTCTCATCTATGATTGCTCTCCATTCATAGATTCGGATGGATCGGGGGTTTTCATTAGGAGAGCATGAGGCTTTTTTCCTTGATCTTAGTCCTGCGAAGCGGAGCCTGCGGCACGAAGCAGTGGCCGGCGCTCAAACAGCAGCGCCTGCCCGTCGTCCGCAAGCAGCTTCCAGCCCGGATCCCTCTTCAGTAGAGAGCTAAGGGACCATTTCGGCGGGCACATCACGTACTGGAAGCCGTTCTTCTGAAGCAGGTTGTCCCAGTCCCAGTGGCCGCTAGACATGTTGATGTAGTCTTGACCGATGTCCTTTCCGAAGAAGTCGCTCCGGCCATCAATGTAGACTCTCTGCTTCGGATATTGGTGGTAAATTGCGTAGTCTGCCCATTGATCCGGCATCAGCGTCTTGGCAGAGGCGATCTTGTCTCCATATCGGGCAACCATTCTGGCGGGAAAGATCAGGTCCGGATAGTCCTGGGGCCAGCGGACAACCGCGTCTGGAATGAGCCACACGAATAGCATCGTCAGGGGTACAAGCGCGCTTGACCGGCAGCAATTCGGCACCATGTCGCGGCCGAGGCTCGACAGAATCCCAGGGATGGATGCCCGAGGCGCTGTTCCAGCCCAACGGCGCCAGAACTCGTCCAGTGCCAGACCGACGTAGGGCGCGGCGATGATCATGAACAACGGAACGTGCCGCACACTGGTCAAGGCGGAATGGGCCCAAAACATAACCCAGAGGGCGCCCACGTAGTCCTTTCGCGAGACAAGGTAAAACACCGTGATCAGTCCGGCGAACAGCATGATCTCAAAGTGGAGCGCGTTCTCAGAACGGAAAGTCGGCGACTGAAACTCCTGTACATGGTTTTTTATGAAATCTGATCTGAGATAGCTGGCGATGTGTCCGTGGAGCTTCAGGCCGTAGGGGTTGGCTACCGAGGCAAGACCACAGAGTGCGGTAAGCAGGGCGTAACGTTTGGCCGCCATCCAGCCGTCAGGTTTGGGAAGACCCCCGTTCGCCACCATCGTCTCAATGACCGTTCCAATGGTTAGCAGACCGAGGCAGGCAATCAGCGCAAGAAATCCACCATGCAGATTCACCCACAGCGCAGTGATCGGCACCAGCAGCCACACGCGGTTCGATCGGGACTGGCGATCCGCCTCGATGATCCATATGCAAGCGGCGAGGGCGAGCATCGTGACGAGGTGCGGGCGCGCGAGGAAGTGAATCGTCGATGCGCCAAGCACGAGCAGGGTCAAGGGCAATACGGCAAGCGGTGTGATTCCCCTCCAGATCATGTAACGGAAGAGAACCGTGCCGAATAGGGAGATCTGAAAGGCGGCCAGAAGCACTAGACCTTTGAGGCCGGCCAATTCATGCACGACGGAGAAGACGACGTCCGTGAGCCATTCCCATGCGAACCACGGTTCGCCGCTCTTTACGAACGAAAACAGGTCCACTTGTGGAACGGTGCGGTGTTCCCGAATCCAGTCTCCGGTTCGAATGTGCCATCCCGAATCTCCATCGCCGAGCAGAGAGATCCAGGCCCCGGTTCCGGTGGCGAAGAGCCACGCCAAAACCGCGAGGAAGAAGCAATCTGAAAACGAAGGGAGCAGCCAACGCATCCAAGGCTTGCGGAAGGAGTGAACTGATTCCGAGAGTGCCGACGCGCTGGGAATGGATTGAGACGCCATTGAGATTAACCTCGATCGGACAGCCCACCACCGGAGATGTCGGGTGGTGTTGTCGGGTCAGTGCCAGGATCACCATCAAAACCTAGTAGTTTGCGTCCATGCACCGCCAGTTCAAATCGATCCTTAACCCCCGTTTTTTCAAAGATGTGCATCAGATGCACCTTCACAGTCCCGGGGGTGATTGCGAGTTCCGCGGCAATCTCCTTATTCCTCATGCCGCGGCAGAGACAATTCACGATGTCTCGCTCACGAGGAGTGAGCCTGGGAACCTGACGGCGGTTGAGGAACCCAGCTACCTGATTGGAAACCGTATGTTCCATCCAGATGCTCCCCTTAGCGACCGCACGGAGGCATTCGATGATGGCTTCAACTGGCAGAGTTTTCTTGAGGATGCCTCTCGCGCCGATCTGCAGCGCACGAAAGCACTCCACCTCAGCCAGTTCAGCGACCCACAGAATCGGAACCGAGGCTGGGGCTGCGGCTCGAATATCGGACAGAAGACGAAACGCGGCTTTCAACCCGCCCGCCTGATCAACCAACACGACCTGAGGCCGCAACTCCCCGATTCGGGTGAGCGCTTCGGCCGGCGCCGCGGCGGTTCCGAGGAGCTGGAAATCGTCCACTCCATCCAAGACCCGCTTCAGGCCTTCGACGACAACCGGCTGAGATTCGCATGCGAACAGAGTCGTGACGGTCACAATCCTGTCCGTCTATCGGCGTTTGACGGGCTGAGATTTAGGGTAGGTCTGGATATCTTCCAGAAAGAACTACGCTTTCATATCTTCTCGCTGGAAGTCCCATTCCACGAGCGACCGGTTCTTCACGGAGCGATTCACCATGTGAGCGCACGCCGCTGCGCGATGACCAACCAAAGCATCCTCGTAGGGCTGTTTTCTGGTTCTGATCGACTCAACCCAGGCAGACAAGTGGTTGAGCGTGGCGTCGGCGCCCGTCGAACCATAGTGCTCCGAGAGCGTGGAGAGCCGGGATGGGCGCGTGGAAGGCAACTCGGTTTCCTGAACTTTCGGATTCTTGTAGTAGTCTTCCTCCAGCTTGGAGGGCCAGCTCTCGACGATCCAGCGATTGTCTTCCACCGCATGCTCGGCGTAGAAGGTCATTCCGTCACCAAGCGTAATGCTGCCCTCGGTGCCGAGAATCTGAAAGCCTCCCTCGGCGGATAACTGGTTGTTAAAGGTTGAGCTTAGATTCACGGCGAAGCCCTCCGGATACTCGAGGATAGCGTTCATCGTGTCGGGAACATCGCGGCTCGAGGTCCAGCGAAACAGTTGACCCATCGCCATTACCCGGCTCGGGGCTTTCGCATCCATCAGGAAGTGGATCGTGGTGCAGAGATGGACGAAAAGGTCGGTGGCAATCCCACCCGAATAGTCCTCGAAACAGCGCCAGCGGAAGAATCGCTCGAGGCTGAAAGGGCGCTTCGCGGCAGGACCCTGGAATAGCTCCCAGTTTACGGTTTTCGGGGACGCATCCGGCGGGATGGGGTAAATCCACGCCCCCGACGCGGTGTTCCGGTTATACGCAGCACGGATCATCGTTACCCGTCCCAACCTGCCGGAACGAATCCACTCACGAGCCTTCTTCTGCGTCTCCGAACTGACACCCTGGCTTCCAACCATCAGAATGCGCTTGGTTTCCCGAGCCGCGGCAACGATCTCGGGCCCCTCGGAACTCTTGTAGGTGAGCGGCTTCTCGCAATACACATCCTTGCCGTTGCGAAACGCCTCCAACACCATATCCTTGTGCCAGTGATCGGGGCTCACCACGAGCACGGCGTCAATCGACTTATCCGCCAGCAGTTCACGATGGGCTGGATAGGCTTTTGCTTGCTTGCCGACCCGCTCAATGGCTCTCGCCACGCGCCCGGCGTAAGCATCGCACACGCCCGTGATCTGGCCCCCCGGAACGCGCATGAGAGACTGCATCAGTTCGTGCGATCGAGCACCCGTGCCGATCACGCCGACTTGAATCCGGTCATTTGCAGCGTAGGCCATGGGCGTTGGGGCGGGGGCTAAGGCTGCGGATTGGAGGAAAGTCCTGCGGCTCAATGGCATAGTCACACTCCCTCAGCAAATCTTACTGGATCTCGGGCAGCAAGGGAACTGAAACCGATCCAGCATCCTCAAGCGCTGCCCCGATGCGAAGAAGCAGTGCTTCTTCAAAGGGCCTGCCGATAAGCTGTGCGCTCACTGGAAGCGCGTCGACAAGTCCGCACGGAAGCGACAGAGCAGGAAGCCCGAGAACGTTGACGCCTCGCACGTAACGGGTCGCGGCCAAACGGATATCCTCTTCCTTGCCACTGATTTCGACAACCGTAGCACCAATCTTCGGCGCAGGCATCGGAGCGGTAGGGGTGAGGAGGCAATCGACAGTTTGGAAAAGCTTCGCGAAGTCGGCCTGGAACATCCGGCGACGCCGTTGGGCCTGAACATACTGCGTTCCCGCGAGCAGCCTCCCCTGATCAAACAAGGCAAGAACGTCTGGCCCGAAGTCCTCCCTGCGATGAAGGAACGGCTCCATGGTCGCCGATGCTTCCACCAACAGGATAACTCTCCCGACCACATTTAGACCGTCGATATCGGGGACGCGGACTGGCACAACGGTAGCACCGATCTCTTCCAGACGCCTGGCCAAGGCTTCCACGAGGCCGCGAACCTCGGGATCAATACGCTCAAAGTAGAAATTCTCAGGCAAGCCGATTCTCAAGCCCTGAACGGACGCTTCGGCCTCGGGTAAGTACTTGTCAACAGGGCGGTTTGCGCAGGTGTGGTCCCGCTCGTCAACACCTGCCAAGCACTCCAGCACCAACGCCGCATCGCGGCAAGATCTGGTGAGGGGACCCATGTGGTCAAGCGTGAAATCGAGCGGCATGACACCAAAGCGGCTCACTCGCCCGTAGGTGGGTTTCAGTCCTACGGTTCCACAAAAGGCTGCAGGTATGCGGATCGAGCCGCCCGTGTCACTGCCCATCGCCATGAGCGCCATGCCGGCGGCAACCGCAGCACCCGACCCACCGCTGGAACCGCCGGGAATGCGGTCAGGGTCCCACGGGTTTCGAACGGCCCCGAAATGCGGATTTGAGGACGTGATTCCGTAGGCCAGTTCATGCATGTTGGTCTTTCCGATGAGAACACAACCCGCGGCTGCTAGCCTCTCGGCGACCGCCGCATCATGCTGGGATGTGTGGTTCGCGAAGAGCCGGGATCCGCATGTCGTCCTTAATCCTTTCGTTTCAAACACATCCTTGAGTGCGATCGGAATCCCGTGCAACGGGCCGAGATCGATTCCCTGCCTTCGCTGCGCATCGAGCCGCTGGGCATCGGCGATGGCACGGTCGGCGAGAACAGTGACGAAAGCATTCAGATGGCTTAGTCTGTCGACCCTGGCCAGGCACACGCGCGTCAATTCCTCGCTGGTGGTCTGGCCCTTTCGGAGAGCCTCCGCAGCTTCCAGTATCGTGGTCATCGGGAAGCACCTTGGCAAATCGGGTCAAATACCGGAGCGGGCTCCTGTTCAGGAGGAATCTCATTGGCTAGCGCCGCAAACACTGTTTCGAGCGCATTCAAGGCGGCGGATTGCCGCGTGGCTGTGGGCTCATCCCAGATGATGCCTCTGGCGGCGGCGATTGCTTTCCAGTCGGTCATTTCGTTGTACCTTGCTGGAGGATATCACGGTAGTCGACAATCCGGGTTGGATCTACGTCTGGGTTGATCCACCAGATCCTCCGATTTTTATAGTAGTCCAACAGAGGTTTGATCTTCGTAGGGCCGCCTGAATACCTGGCCCAGACGAGAGGGGAATTGTCGATGTCTGGGCCGTTGTACACCCATTCGACCTCCGGCCGATGATCCGCAGTGTACTCAACGAGGATCAAGTGATTGCCCGAGCGCGATTTAAGTGTTGATTCCACCCGCTGCCTGTGAAAATTCGCCAGTGAGCCATAGCTATACCAAGGGTAGGTGATTTCCTGAAACACCTTGACGCCAAGAGCAGGGGCGGCGGTGCGAACCACCGCCATGAGCAGACATCCTGCCACGCAGGCCACCACAAGCGATCTTCCTGACAACCAGCGCTGCCGGCGCCACCCACGCAAGGTGCGCAGGCCATGGAAGATCGCAACATAGGCGGCACCCAGGGCGGGGCCAAAATAGTGTGGCTGGATATCCCACCGCACCAGCATGTGCGACGCGAAAAAGCCTGTCGTCACAACCAGTAAGGGCAGCCGAAGGCCAACTGATCTGGACGAGCCCGCGATTCCTATCAGTGCCAAGGTAAGCGCGGGACCGAAAAAGAAGAACCACACTCGCTTTGGTTTGTCCACCTGGATTCGCCAGTACCCGAGTTTCTCAGGATAACCTTCGGAGTCAACGTAGAACTTCTTCAGCTCCGGGTAAGCGTAAGCCTTTTCATACGAGGCACGCTCCCACACAAAGCTACCATGCGTCTGGTATTTCGCGCGGTTGGCAAGGTAGGGGAGCAAAAGGGCGTCGCCGGTGACACGATAATTGTAGTATGCCATCGCAATTATCCCAGGCAGGAGACCAAGCGCGAATCCCACGGCGACGCGGCGCAGGAACTGCGTCCGGCGGCACGAAAATGCGAGCCAACCAAGAACGCAAGCCGCGCAGACGCCCCCTTCCCAGGGCCGGCTGTTCACCAGGATCAACACACCCAGGGCCAGTGGTGCGCCGTCCCAGGTACGCCCCCCCCGGTTGACGATTCGTCCCGCGGCTCCCATCAGGAGCACTCCGCCGATTGCTGGCATCGCGCCGCCCCAGTAACTGTGCGACCAGTAGCTGAACCAGCCTAGACGAACGGTACAGATGAGAGCGCCTAGAAGAGCCCACGCAGGCGGCATCCATCCCCGCAGCATCCAGAAGATGCATGCTGCCAGCGCTGCGACGCTTAGACGGACACCCCAGGCAGCGTCGCCTGCAACCACGATTCCGGCGGCGAGAGCCAGTCCTTGCGCGGGCGGGTACATCGACATGTAGCTGGGCTCGTGAAGCACGTGGAAGCTCTCGAAATACGCTCGCATCGGATGGGGAGGATTGGTGAGCCGGCCAGCAGCAAATGTCTGCGCTGCAAGCAGATAGCTGAATTCGTCATGAACGCCGGGAGGAGGAAACACTCCTCCGTCGACTACGATCATTCCGAGCAGGGCCAGGACGAATACCAGAATCCCGGCCAAGGCGGTCCGGCGGGCAACCGAGCGAAACCAATGGATGGGAATCCTGTGAGCGAGTTCCCGGACCTGTGGTATCTGGAGGATCAGCCAGCAAAGAACAAGAAGCACGAACTCCAGGGGATAGAGTATCGTGCGCTCGGTAAGGTCAAGCCAGAGTTCTTGCAGCCAGGCCTGCATTTTCTTGGATCGCTCTAGGAGCCAGCGCGTGCTGTGGAAGACCCAATTCTCGCACAAACTTTGGAGGAGGGGCTTGCAGTCCTGACCCGTCCGGCTAAGATTAACAGATATGGGTACAGTGGTAGCACCATCGGCATCTCCGCTGACGATTCTGAGCGAGGAGGATCGCCTGTTTCAGAGTTCCGTGCGCCGGTTTGCGCGAGAGCAGGTTGGTCCCCATGTCCGACAAATGGACGAGGATGGCGTGTTCCGGCAAGACCTGTTGCGGCAGTTCTTCGAACTCGGGCTGATGGGGATTGAGATCCCAGAGGAACTTGGCGGCCAGGGAGGGTCGTTCTTTCAGGCGGTCCTGGCGATTGAAGAACTTGCGGCCGTTGATCCCGCCGCCGCCGTCATCGTTGACGTTCAGAACACGTTGGTGAATAATGCACTTCTTCGTTTCACCACACCAGACCAGCAGCGGCGGTATCTTCCTCGTCTCGCTTCGGGAACAACCGCCTCCTACGCTTTGTCGGAGGCCGGATCAGGGTCTGACGCCTTCGCCTTGGGAACCAGGGCCGTCGATTGTGGGGATCATTTCTTGCTGACAGGCCGAAAGCTTTGGATTACGAACGCCGCCGAGGCCGGCCTGTTCCTGCTTTTCGCTACCGTAAACCCGGACGCGGGCTACAGGGGGATCACGTGCTTTGTCGTGGAGCGGGATAGCGAAGGGTTCCAGGTAGGCAAGAAAGAGGACAAACTAGGGATCAGAGCGTCTTCCACCTGCGAGCTTATTCTCGACAATTGTAAGGTTTCTAAGGCAGACGTCATAGGTGAGGTTGGCAAGGGTTACAAGATCGCCATCGAGACCCTCAACGAGGGGCGGATCGCCATTGGGGCCCAGATGACCGGTTTGGCGCAGGGCGCACTGGACCATGCCGTGAGCTACGCGAAACAGAGGAAGCAGTTCGGTAAGACAATTGGAGAGTTCCAGGGCGTGCAGTTTGAACTCGCCGAGATGGCAACCCAGATCGAGGCTGCCCGTCTGTTGGTTTACAATGCCGCGAGGCTTCGCGAAAACGGGCTTCCCTTCCTGACCGAGGCTGCAATGGCTAAGTATTTCGCCAGCCAAGTTGCTGAAACAGTAGCATCCAAGGCCATTGAGGTTCTTGGGGGAGTTGGATTCACGAAGGACTATCCGGTTGAGAAACTCTATCGCGATGCGAAGATCGGCCGCATCTACGAAGGTACCAGCAACATGCAACGGATGACCATCGCGAAGCAATTGCTGGGCAAGTGACGTAACCGGCCGGTTGAGAGCCACGTCGATTTCCGAGGAGTGCATATGCGCAAGTTCCTGATTCTTACAATGGTGTCGCTTCCAGTACTGCTCGGAGCCGACACCGCCAACCCGAGTTCGTCGGAAGTGGAAGAGATGATTCGGAAGTTCGCCGCCAAGGAGTCCGAATTCTCAAAGGCCCGCGAGAACTACACTTACCGGCAGTCTGTTCGGGTGCTGGAACTGGACGAATCCGGGGGCACGCGAGGCCGCCACGAGATGATCTCGGATGTCATCTTCGCAAACGATGGCAAAAGGACGGAGAGGGTGGTGAAAGCGCCTGTGTCCACGCTGCGCAACCTTCAACTGACTCCGGAAGACGAGCAGGATCTTCGCAATGTTCAGCCCTTCGTTCTAACTTCGACAGATGTCGACAAATACTATGTCCGCTACCTTGGCAAGGAGACGCTGGACGAAATCCCATGCTTTGTCTTCTCCGTCAAGCCAAAGAAGATGGAACAGGGCGCCCGGTATTTCACGGGTCTGATCTATGTAGACGACCGCGATCTCCAAATCGTCAAGACTTACGGGCGCGCGACCGGCCTTTTGAAGAAGGGCAGCGACCAGCAGTTCCCGAAGTTCGAAACCTATCGGGAGCAGATCGACGGGAAGTTCTGGTTTCCGACCTACACGGTTGCCAACGACACACTGATGTTCCAAAGTGGCCCCCAACCGATCCGCATGACCGTGAAGTACGAGGACTACAAGCAGTTCAAGAGCGACGTTACGATCAAGTTCGAGGATCAGGAAGCGAAGCCAACGCCGCCCACCCCTCAACCGAAAAAGCCCTGATTTGAACCTTTCAGGCGACGAAAAACAACTTTCAGGATCGAGAGCCTATCCCGTTGCATCTATTTGTGTTTGAATAAGAACTTGCGCTATGGGTGATACGGCTTTCCGCCTGAGCAGGAACATCAGATTCGTCAGTCGCAGACTCCGGGAACTGCGGATGATCGCCAAGGGATTGATCTCGACCGATCATCCCATCCTGGCTCACCTGATTCCGATTCGGCGATGCAATCTGGACTGTGGCTACTGCAACGAGTACGACGACTATTCAAAGCCTGTTCCTTTGGATACCATGCGCCGGCGCGTGGACCTGCTCGGGAAATTGGGCACGACAGTAGTCACGCTAAGCGGAGGCGAGCCCTTGCTTCATCCGGATCTCGATGAGATCATTCGGCGGATGCGAGCGAACGGGATCATCGCAGGGTTGATCACCAATGGGTACCTCCTCAATGCACAACGGATTCAGCGTCTGAACGACGCTGGTCTGGACCACATGCAAATCTCGATCGACAACGTCATGCCTGATGACGTGTCCAAGAAGAGTCTGAAGGTGCTTGATCAGCGCCTCCGCTGGTTAGCCGAGCACGCGAAGTTCCATGTCAACATTAACTCCGTGGTCGGCGGCGGCATTCACAATCCTGAGGATGCGCTGACGGTGGGGAAGAGAGCTCTTGAGTTGGGCTTCACGTCCACGATCGGGATCATCCACGACGGAGATGGCCAATTGCGGCCGTTGCGGGACAGGGAACGGGAGGTGTACCGTGCAATGAAGGCGATGGAGAAGCGCGGCTACTCTCGATTCAACAAGTTCCAGGAAGCGATTGCCGAAGGCCGCCCGAACAACTGGAAGTGCCGCGCTGGCGCCAGGTACCTTTATGTCTGTGAAGACGGGTTGGTCCATTACTGCTCACAGCAGCGTGGCTATCCGGGTAAACCGCTGGAAAGTTACACGGTTGAGGATGTCCGCCGCGAGTATCTGACGCAGAAGGGTTGCGCGCCCTATTGCACCGTGAGTTGCGTCCACCAGACAGGCTACATGGACTTCTGGCGGGATCCGCAAACGATTGAACCGGCGGATCTGCGCGAGCAGCCTCATCGAAAGCTCGTCCAAATCTCCGGACGCTAAGTTCTCACGCGCATCAAGAGATACACACCGGCCAAAGCGAAAATCACGTCTGGGCTCCAGGCGGCCAGTTCAGGCGCCAGCTGGCCGAAGTTCCCGAGCTGCTCAAACAGCCGGTTCACCGCCAGGTAACAGATCGCGATGCCGAGAGCAATCCCGATAGGCGCCATTGCCCCACGGCTGCCGGAGAAGAAAGCGAACGGCGCGGACAGTAGTGCCATGATTAGCGCAAACAGAGGGACCGAGAACTTCTTGTGGTACTGAACTTGTAGTTTCAACGTGTCGATTCCACTCTGCTGAAGCTCACGGATGTAACCCGCGAGCTGGTGGAAGTTCATCTGCTTGTCTTGCTTGCCTTCGATCAGAAAGTGGCTGGGTGGCTCCTCCAGTTCTTCAAAAGTGGCGGTGAGTCCCCGGAAGTCCTTGAACTCCGCCACGCGAATCCCCTGGAAGTGCCGCATCCATCCGTTTTGGAACACCCAGCGGTTCAAAGTGGGTTCCCACCGCGCCGTCTCGGCATAGATGTGTCTCCTGAGTTGGAACCTGCTGCGGTCGATCTCAAACACGCTGACTCCCGCCATCAGGCCTTGTGAGGAGTCAAAGTGCTTGTAATGGTAAATCCATGGCCCCCGGCCAAAGATCCACTTCCGGTTTGGCAGGAGAAAGGTCTGTGGAGGGCGCCCCTTGATCTCATTGCGGATGGCATCCTGGATGAGGTTGGCTTCGGGAACCACGTAGTAGTCGAACGCGAACAGCCCGCCGCTGATCAGAAGCCCGGCAATCAGCACCGGCGCCGTCAGCCGGTACGCGCTGACGCCACAGGCCTTCATGGCGGTGATTTCGTTGGTTTTGGACAGGACACCGAACGTGATGAGAACAGCCACTAGCACCCCCATCGGAGCTGAGTCGTACAGCAGTAGTGGGGATAGGAAGAAATGAAAGGTCCCGACCCTTGGCATCGGTGTCCGGCTCTTGATGATGTCCCCAAGAAGTTCGAAAAAAGTGAAGACATGAGTCATCAGGACGAAAGCGACAACAAGGGCTACGAAGTAGTAGAAGAATGAAGACAGTATATATGTATCAACGATTTGGGGGAGTATGGGGAGCCGGAACCCCTGCCGGGAGTGGCCTTTGGGTGCGCGAGAGAAGCGATCTGTCAGCCGAGCCCACAGCGTTCCGAAGAGTTCTCGTATCGGAGCGCTCCATTCGCGGTCAGACGGCGCTTCGAGTTTCATGAGAAGAATGATCGCCAACAGGGCAAAGAGTAGGTTTGGCATCCAGACAGAAGGCCCTGGAGGCAATGCTTTCTGTCGCGCGACAGCAATTGCACTAATCAGACCCATGTAGTAGAAGAAGGCCAAGGCGACCGTCAATGCGAAGGCAGAAGATTTCCCGCCCTTCCGCGACGTCACTCCGAGTGGAACAGCCAGGACGCCGAGAATCAGACAGGCAACCGGGAGTGCAAGCCTTCGATGGAACTCGATCGCTGCTTCCACAGAGGATTGTGCCTGCTGGTAAAGCGGAGCCATCTCTAACTCTTGGAAGTCTCTGGCCTTTTGCTCCGCTCGGCGGGGCGCGTCAAGCGCTTGCTCACCGCGGGGAGCTGCCGAACTGAAGTATTCGGAAGCATCCTTACCCACCTCAAAGCTACTTTGGTTGAGAAGTGACAACTGGATGCGATTGTCATTCGTATCCGGCGCCGCGATTGCCTCGCTTGCGAGCGTAATCCGTGGTCCCTCCCCTCGTTCGCCGGCACCGTCGCGCTCGGTGGGTGGCCGCATGTCCGCGATCAGAACCCGTTTCCATCGCACCACAGGTCCAGGTACGACATCGTCCACATAGATCACCCGGTTTGGAAACTGCTCTTCGAAGATCCGAGGCCGGATCTCCGCAGTGAGCTGGGCGGCACTGATCTGATTGAGAATCCGGTACATCTCGCGTGTTGCCCAGGGCGTAACGATACAAGAAATGTATGCTGCAAGACCGAAGCCAGTCATGCTGAATAGGAGGACCGGAATCAGGACGCGCCGGCTTGGAACGCCCGCAGCGCGCATCGCGATAATCTCGCCGTCTCCGGACATTCGGCCAAGTGCGATCAGGACGCCGACGAGAACTCCGACAGGTATCGTAAACGTGAGTGCGGGTGGAATGATCAAGACAAAAAGAGCGCCGATCTGCTCTGGGCTGGAGCGGCTGGTGACCAGTTGCTCGAACAGGCGCCCCAGGTTTCGAAGGAAGAGGATGAAGGTGAAGAGAACCGTCCCGAGGAGTGCTCCCGTGGCAATCTCCTTGAGCAGCGCGCGGCTCAGAATTCCCATCATTTCAATCAGTTGGCAAGAGGCGGAGGAGGGACTACGGGCGGTTTGGGAAGTTCGCCGGGAATCCTCTCCAGTTCGAGTTCGTCGAACAACAGGGACGGCGCGATCACCGAAACCGCTGCCACGTATCCCGTTACGTCCATGTGGGCGAAGGGCGCACCGCTCTCAAGATACTGAAACAGGTGTTGTTCGTCGCTGACGCCGAGAATGTCCCTTAGCGACCGCGACGTCAGCCCTCGAAACCGGAGGCCACGAACCACTTCTTCCCGGCCGTCTGCATAGAGCCGGTAGATCCGCAGCGGCAGACTGACCGGTCTCCCCGACTGCCCTCCCGTCACGCGCCGCAGCTCGTCGAGTGTCGCTGTGGACGGAAAGTCCATCTTGCGAACAACGTAGACGAATGGCTTCCCTCGCTGCTTGGCCAAGTCCAGTATCTTCTTTCGCAAGTCCTGTGCGGAGGAGAGTTGAGAGGCCCGAAAGAACAGGTTCCCCGGGAGGGCCACATTATTCCCAAGGCCCCCTGGAATGCGCGCATGTCCATTCGAAGTTTCAGCACCCGCAATGGGCTGGCGTGTGGAAATGAAGTTCCGTAGGACACCCTTCTCAATGAGTTGGACGGGCTTTGGAATAACCCCTTCAATGTCCACAGGATAGTGCCCCAACAGGGGAGTGCCTCGCCAGTCCTTCTGAGCCGGATCGTCAAGCACATCGATCCATTCGGGAAGTACGCGAGAGCCGAGGCGGCCCTCCAACTCACCAGACGGAAGATTGAGTGGCCGCTCGGGATCGGTGACAGGCCGCCGAGTTGGCGAAAAGTGCCGGCCCAGGATCTCCGCGAGGATTTGCGGACCAGCTACCCCTTCAAACAACACTGGGCCAGTATAGCCATCCCCTACTGGCGCCTTTCGAAGGGCGGTAACGTGCTCGGCGACGGTCGCAGCAGCCTTCTTCAATTCGAGGTCGGAAGGCAGCCGGTCCGCATCCGGCATCACGTACTCAGCGTAGTCACGGATCGGCATGCCGTCAGGGGCGAGACTCGATGCCCGGATCCGGATGGTGGAGAGGAAGTCGGGGATTCGGAACTCGGAACCTTCGTTGTTCACCAGATAGGAGGTCGTATTGGACACCCCCAAGGTGGCCTCGGAGAAGAAGATGTCAGGGTAGCTGCTGAAAACATTCGAGATCTCCTTCAGGCGGGCACGCCACTTTGCGTCATCCAAAGGCTTCTTGAGGATCGGGAGAATCACCGACGCTGGTGGTGCGGGACTGAGATCTGGAAGCCTCTCGGAGTCGCTGATATTCTTTAGAGACGCCTTTTTCCTTGCAAGCGCTTCCAACGCCTGCTTGTAGGCCCTATCGGTGGAGAGCCAAAAGGCGAGGCGCAACGCGTCGTAGTTGTCATCAAGCGGGAACTCACCAGAGTCGTACCGCGCGCCTCTGTACGCATCACTGAAGATGTGGTTGGAGTTGTCGAGTTTTGGATCGCCCACGCGAACTCGCGTCTTGGGCTGGCGGAGCCGGCTTCGGCGTTCCTGAATCAGTGCTCCCAGCGACGCACTCGCGTAGTAGAATTCGGCATCGTCAAGTGTATATTCAACGAAGTAGGGAGGCGCATCGACCAGACGCAGTGCTCGCGCACGGGCAATCTCATCCTTCATGGCCCGCAATACCACGTCTGCTGGGGGTGTTTGAGCCCTGGCGGCTGGCATCAGGGTCAACAGGAGTCCGAGAAACAACATCAGTTCGCACCCCCAGGCAACGATGGTCTCGGAAGTGTGGGAGGAGAGTCCACGCCGGCAGGCTTTCGCTGAATCTCGATCTCCGACACGAGTAGAGCAGGGGACACCGCCGAAACCGGCACGCTGCCGGACTCTGCGCCGCAGATTCCATTGAAGACCTCCGGCTCATTCGATGTCGCGAGAATCTTCGCGAAGCTGGCCAAGGGAGTACCCACAATGCTAACGCCTCGGACCAGTTCATCGGGCCGGCCATCCGGATACACGCGGTAAACGACAAGCGGAATCACCGTGAAGGCTTGCAGGCCCTGACGGCCGGTGGTGGTGAAACCACCAGTAACTTGTTCAAAAAAAAGGCCATACGGCTTTTCCTGGCGTTTGACCTCTTCAACGAGCATGGCCTTGAGCCTGGCTCGATCCACTGACTGTGCAGATTCTACGATCAGGTTCGATTGCCTGGATACGACCTCGGCGCCAGCCTGTCTTCGACCGTGTCCGTTCGACGCTGGGAAGCCCCGAATCGGTGATCGTGACATCAAAAAAGTCTTAAGCACGCCAGACTCCACAACCCGAACGGGCTGAGCTTTGACTCCCTCGTCGTCAAACTGGTACCAACCGTTCAGGTCCGCTTTACCCGAGGACGTCCGCGTGGGGTCGGAAAGCACCGAGAGAAAAGTGGGAAGCACGGGTTTGCCCACGCTCTTTGTGAACGTCTGGCCATCAGCTTCATCCTTCTGGCGATGGCCTTCGATGCGATGTCCGAAGATTTCGTGAAAGAACACCCCAGCGGCCGGTCCTGAGAGGATGGCAGGTCCGACAAATGGATCCACTGGGGGGGCGCGCAAGAGCGTGGTGAGACGTTCGCAGGTCCTGGTTACAGCGGCGGCAATGACATCTTCCTTGGGCAACCGGTCAGGGGTCTCGGCATCGAAGCCATCGGTTGCGGCGAGATCCATCCCATCGGAAGCCTTGCCGCGGACACTGATCGTGAGACGCGCGAACGTGCGGCCATGTTGAAGGCGGGTCCCCTCGGAGTTGACGAAGTACTTGGTTTGGCGGGTTGCGGCGACGACAACAACGCACGCCAGAACCCCTCGATGCTTGTTGCACTCGTTGGAAAGCCGGCGGATTCTGGCATTCCAGTCGGCTTGGGCGAAGGTGTAACGGCGAGGAGATTCTACAAAAGTAGATGTCTGAGCTGGGGAGAAGTCATCGGATGCATCCTCCTCACTCGCTTTCACTTGAGTATTCGTGCGAAGCCGGATGAGGCGTTGGGAGGCCAACCGGTAGACGCGATCGGTCTCAAACCAGACCCTTCGGCGGAGAGCATTTGGGCTGTCATCGACGGGGACAGGAACCGCCGAGGCAAACTGCGCGAAGTCCCCTCGCATTCGATGGTAGTTGTCGAGCTTCGGATCACCCACGCGCACGGTAACATCGAGACTGCGGGTACGCCCGCCTCCAGAGTTCAGGAGAGAGCCGAAGCTGCCAGCCGCTGATTGTGATTCGTCTTCAACGACGGAGTAGGCAACGAAGTAGGGGGCTGGATCGGCCTTCGCCTTGAGCTCCGAGTAGTTGCGCTGCAACTCCGCCGAGAGCGTTTCCAGCAGGACAGAGCTGTTCTGGGAGCTGTTCTGGGAGCTGTTCTGGGAGCCGCTCTGGGAGCCGCTCTGGGACCACGCATTGGATCCGAAAGCAAGGAGCCATGACAGGCAAAGAGCCGGGTGCCGCACGCCCCCAGCATAGCATTGCGGTCTAAGGCATGGCTAAGATTCCCTTGTCTTTCATTCCGCTGAGGGCAAGACCGTAACGGCCGCGAACTCCGGTCTTCTCAAAAATGTGTTTGAGGTGGATCTTCACCGTACCGGGCCGGATGCCGAGTTGGCGTGCGATCTCCTTGTTCTTGAATCCCTGCTCGACCAATTCCATCACCTGCTGCTCGCGAGGTGTGAGCTCGCTGCGATGGTACTTTTCAGGACGGACGGATTCCCGGAACAGGCTGTCCTCCATCCAGCTTGTGCCTTGCGCAACGGCATCCAGGCAGGCCATCAGGGTGGCCCGGTCAGCCGTCTTCCGGATGATTCCCTTGGCTCCAATCTGAAGAAAACGAAGCGCTTCGGCCTCAGAGATAGAGAGCCCCCAGACGACGATTGCCGTGCCTCTGTGTGAGCTGCCGCCGTGCTGGTTGTCGCTGTGGATGATGGGTGCCGGCTTGCGGGCAGCCACCCACTCCAGCACCACCTGTACTCCGAAAGCTTTGTCAACAATCAGTATTCTGGGACAAACTGAGTTCATCATTGCCGCCGCCTCGTCCAGGCTCTTGACGGCTCCTACAAACTCATATGCTGGATTTTCAGACAGAAGGGATGCCAGACCGCTTGCTGTCAAAGGCTGGGTCTCACAGGCACCCACGGTAATGTACTCTTGCATGTTCGCTTCTTCGTCCCCCCATGACCTCATCGGTTCCATCTCCCCTAGTTTTAGTGAAATCCCAGCGGGACTATTCTCAGGGTTTTTTCGCTTCCTGGGGTGGAGGCCCGCCGGAGGCTTCGAGCGAACCGGCAATCTGCACGGCACTCTTATGTTTTCCCCGTCTTCAGCCGATCGAAGGGCTGGGTAGAAGAATCTGCCCCTTATCGAAAATGGCCCGACCTGACTTGGCATCACAATCAGGAAACTGGAAGGCGCTCATCATCAGCCCGAACAAGGGACTGATTGGCGAGTTGTCGCCTCTGCTGGCGCAGTTCCTTCCGAGAACACCGCTGTTTGAGATGCATTCCTATCCAGCACGCCACGCACTGGCGGAGCTAGGTGGTACACAGGGACCGAACATCTGTTTCCTTGATGTACTATCGGACACCGAGCGGGCGCTTGCCCTTATCGCGGAACTGATCGCGGTTCAACCGGTAATAAAGATCTTTGTACTGCTCTCCTCCAAACATCCCGACACCATCCTGAGGGCGATGCGGCAAGGTGCGGCGGAGTTCCTGGTCAGGCCATTTGATCCTGACCAGCTTGAGCACGCCATTGCCCGCATTGTCAACCTCCAGGCGACGGAACCCGGCCAGGGAGCGCGCGGAAGAATCATCTCGGTTTTTCCGGTGAAGGGCGCTTGCGGGGCCAGCACACTTGCCGCAAACCTCGCTCAGCACTTCAAGCGCGCCGGACGCAAGAAGGTGCTTCTGGCGGATCTAGATCCTCTCACGGGGACGCTGTCCTTTCTTTTGAAGCTCAAGTCGAGTTACAGCTTTCTCGACGCACTCTCGCGTGTCAATTCGCTGGATGCCGATGTTTGGAAGGGCATCGTTACGAATGCGGGTGGCCTTGATGTTCTGCTTTCCCCGGAAGTCGTGCAGGACAGCCTTCATGACCTCCGCGACACATCCCTGATCATGGAGTTCGCCAGGACGATTTACGAAGTCGCCATCGCGGACGCTGGATCCGTCTATGGCGATTGGAATCTAACGCTTGCCAAGATTAGTGATGATGTCGTACTCGTCACCACGAATGAGCTTCCTTCGCTCCAGGCCGCGCAACGGGCGATCTCATTTCTGGAGTCGCACCACGTGAACCAATCGCGGATCCGGCTGGTGGTCAATCGCTACAGCAAGGAGTATGGCCTCAGCCGCGAGGTGATTGAGACGGCTCTCCACTGTGACGTCTATCACGTACTGCCGAGCGACTACGAAGCGGTTCACCAGGCTTTGCTTGCAGGCAAGTCCGTGGCGCCCGGGTCAGCATTTGGCAAGGGCATCGGTCAACTGGCGGACCGCCTGGTCCCGCCGATCCGGTCCGCGGATTCAGGCACCAAGAAAACGTCCGCACTCTCGGGCTTGCTATCTCTGTTCAGCCGTACGTCCTGACGGGGCTCTCGCGGGGCGATCGCTGGCGATATTCAGGCGAATCCGTCCGGAGAATCTGGGCCCCGCGTGACCAGGCTTCCTGGTACGCTGATGGTGGAATGAAGATCCGGTTTCGAACGGCGATGGCCGTGTTTGGCGGGATCGCTGCGCTTGCGGCAGTGACTCTGGAGGGCAAGGTAAGGATGATCACGTTGATTTTCCTCGGGGGGTTGGCCTTGAAGACCTGGATCGCAAAGCTCCGGATAGACCAGGACCGCCGCGAGAACTAGAACGCCTCAGTGGCATTACCCTCCCATGGGGGCGATTGTGCTAAGGCAAACCGATATCTCAGGCTCAGCGTTTTCCAACGGTTCATAAACCGCGCCGAACCGATAAGCTTAATCGAGACAGAACATAGAGCTGTTGGCGGGGTATCAGTTCCAATTTGGAACAAACGTTTCAGGATGGAACAGCCACTCAGTCAAATCGTTTCGAAACAGAACGCGATCTGACTACTCCGGGATTTCGCAGAGGTCGTGGAAGGCCTCGTGCCGATCTATAAAGGATTGCAGGGCAAGGACTTTGCAGCCATCCCGGATCATTCCCTCCGCCCCTCTCCGGGATCGGCCTACGGTTTGCTACCTAGGGCCGCAGAGGTTGGTTGCACCGAAACGAACCGCAGCTCAGACAGCCCAAAGGGAAGGGAATTGGGATGAAGAAGAACTCGAAGTCACGCCCCACGCAGAATGCTGCCGTCGCGCAGGCAGCAAGGGTCTCGAAGCGGGACCGTGTGGTGTTGGAGCATTTGCCGCTGGTAAAAGCGATTGCTGTACGCGTCCACGAAAATCTACCTGTTCACGTCGATCTCGACGATTTGGTACACGCTGGCATCTTAGGTCTGTTCGACGCAGCCAGCAAGTACAACCCGGACAAGAAGGTCGTGTTCTCTAGCTACGCCAAACACCGGATTAAGGGTGCGATTCTGGACAGCCTTCGTCAACTCGACTGGGCATCGCGTGACCTGCGGCGGCGTCACAAACAGGTGGAAGCGGTCACACGCGATCTCGCGGCAACACTTCACCGGAACCCGACCGAATCGGAACTCGCCGAAAAACTGGGCGTGGAAGTGGAGCGTTGGCGGCAGATGATGGTGGATCTCCGAAGTGTTGGTTTGGTTTCTGCCAGCAGCCGTGCGAATGACCAGGAAGACCTCCCTGCCCCTGATTTTCCGTCCAAGCCCGAGACCCAGCCGGATCGCATGTGCGTTCAGCAGCAACTTCGGAGCGTCCTTGCCGACGCCATGAAGACCCTGCCGGAACGCTATCAGCGTGTTGTTTTCCTGTATTACAGCAACGAGATGACGATGAAGGAGATAGGCGGCCTTCTCGGCATCAATGAAAGCCGTGTCTCGCAGATTCACAAGTCCGCGCTCGAGAAAATGGCGGTCGTGCTTCAGTCAGCAGGGATTCGATCCAGTCACGCCTTCGCAGACTAAGGCACCAGCATCTGACATCCCGAGTGCACGAGACTACCAATCGAGTTTGTCCGGGAGAAACTCAGCGACCAGATCCTCATAGTAGGGACGCAGCGATGCGACGTCTGGGCGCTCGTGTGACTTCGAGTATAGGTCGTACTGGTTGAACTCGCGAACCCAGTGGAACAGCTTCCGATCCCTTTCGTTCATCAGGTATTCGTAGTCCTGTTCCCGATGGCAGGGATAGAAAGAGTGATACCGGATGATGGCAAGCGCCTCTTGCGGCAGGAAACGCTTTGTCACGTGATAGAGATACTCGTCGTGACCCCACGAAAGATCGACGCTGTCGAGCCCGCATCCTTCCGAATAAACGCCAAGCCGGGTCTGATATTCGGGTATGTGGCGGTCCGGGTTACCTTCAAAGAACTCGTGAAAAACGATCTTGTTTGACCAGGCGCACCCCACTGGAAACGTATCGCCCACAACTGCCCATTGCGGCTCCCCGTAGAGGCATAGCACCTTTCCGAGATCATGCAAGAACCCGGTCAAGATGAACCACCGGGGACGGCCGTCGCGCCTTGCGGCTTCCGCCGTCTGGAAGTTGTGATCGGTTTGAGTCAGGTCCGTATCCGGGTCGCTGTCGTCCACCAGTTGATCGAGCGCAGTCATCGCCTCCCAGACGCTCATCTTGCGTTTGTTCAGGGGCGTGTACTCGGCCTTCTTCGCGAGCACAAAATCGCGTGTCTGCCGCACGTGATTCTGCCGGTAAAATTCTCGAACGCCCGCCGTGGCGTTCTCGTAGTTGCGAAAATCCTGTGCCTGCTTGTTGGGATCATAGCGGTCCCGAAGATGCGCTTCCCATTGCTCTCCGATTTGATGGCCCGTTTCAGACATGCTCATGCGACCCCCTTTATTTTTGTCACTGCACTAACTTTTTCAGCTTACACCGGCCCGCGAAACGCCGCTTGAAGTTTCTTAGCCCCGAATTTGCACGCGATTGGCCTGCGGATCTCTGGAGGGCTGCTCGAAGCTCTGGAAGAACCGCGCCAAGACCAGGGCGACCGCTCCCAACAGCGAAGCGTTCTCGGCATGTGTCGAGGGACGAATCCGAACGCCGTCGAGCCAAGCGGCGGGTACGCGCTCCCTCAAGGTTGCCCAGACTTCCTTTTCGACAAGTTCCCATGCAACTGCTGCCCATGTATCGACAACAATCGCCTCCGGGTTGAGACCGATGATCAGATTCGCCAGTCCGAGAGCAAGTTGTTGAGAGACCTCGCGGATCGCTTTGACTGCTGCCTCTTCTCCGCGAATGGCCAGCTCCGCGATCTCGGTAGCGGGCACGTCCCGATCAACGCTGGCCGCTGTCCGATAGGACCGGCTCAGTGCACGGTCTGACGCATATTCTTCCCAGCACCCACGGTTTCCACAGGGGCACCGTGAGCCAGCCGAGTGCATGGTCATATGGCCGAACTCGCCAGCGCGGCCGAAGGCTCCGTGCAATACATGCCCGCCGATGAGGATTCCCGTCCCGATTCCACCCGAGAGCGTGACGAACACGAAGTTCTCCAAGATCTTCCCGCCACGCGAGCGAAACCAGCGCTCGCCGACCGCTGACAGATTCGCGTTGTTGTCAAAGTAAACCGGAACGTCGAAGCCCTTGGCCAGCAACGACTCGACCGCCACATCCTGCCAGCCGAGATTTACCGCGGAGACCAGCGTCCCGGTTGACTTGTCCCAGGTGCCTGGCACGGACACCCCAACTCCGAGAAACCGGGCGGACGGCTTCGACGCGAGGAGCCCGCGGATCACGCTGTGGACGGTGCGCAGCATTTCGTCCGGGTCCGATTGCCACGGAACGTCGTGAACCTCCAGGATCTGCCCGGTCCAATCCGCCAGCGCAACCCTACTCTTCGAATTAGCGATCTCGACACCAACCGCGAGCCGGGCACCCGGGGCGAGACGCAAACTTGTTGGCGGGCGCCCGACCTGGGGCACACTGTCGTTGCGATACTCACGGATCAGCTTCGCCTTGGTGAGACGCTGCACGATGAAGGTCACCGAACTCGGCGACAAACCAGTAATCCGCGAGATCTCGACGCGCGAAAGCTGGGGATCCTCCCGAATGGCATTTAGAACCAAGCGCTCGTTTGCCTGACGCAACGCGGACTTTCGCAGCGCGCCCTGCGTGGTGAAGGTGACAGCGGAAACCGGCTTATGTGCCAAGAACTCAGTATGTATCAGACAACAGGCGAATACCAACCCAATTAGCGCTAACATGAAGAGCTATGGCGCAGATCCCCGTAGGCGCGACAGGTGAACTGAAGCGCCTTGTCACTACAGAAATCGCAATTGACTTCATGGGGCTGGAGGACGCACGCGTGCTCGGCACTCCCTGGCTCATCATGCTGCTCGAGATGACAGCGCGCAACACGATTAAGCGCTACCTGGAAGAGGGCTTTGACACCGTTGGCACCCACGTCGACGTCCGCCATCTCGCAGCGACACCGCTTGGCATGAGCGCGACGTTTCACGCGGAAATCCTGGAGGTCAACGATCGCCGGGTCCGCTGCAAAGTGGAAGCGTTCGACGAGAAGGAAAAGATCGCGGAGGGCACCCATGAGCGCTTCGTGATTCATGTTGCCCGCTTCGGCGAGCGCGTGAAGGCGAAGTCACGGAGCTGACTCTGCGATTTCGTGCTTTCGAAGAAGTGCTACTCCCGTAGAACACCCTTGCGCCTCAGCGGCACGCGCGTGTCTCCAGGCCGCGCGGTAATCTCCACGCACAGCGTACATTTCCGTCAACGCGACATGAGCATCTGCGAACGCGGGGGAAAGCCGGACAGCCTCCAGAAGCAGCCCGAGCCCTTCATCCTCTTTCCATTGCATCCGCCGAAGCTGCGCCAGATTGTAATACGGTTGGGGATTGGCCGGCTCACGGGAGATCCAGGCAAGTTGCTCACTCTCGTGCTGAAGCGTCTCATGGTCGAGAGCGGTATTCACCAAGTCGTCCCACACGTTCATCGGTCCGCCCCCACCAGAATCAACCTCACATCCATGACATTCGTGTTCGTGGGGCCGGTTCGAATGAGGTCGCCGAGGGGATCAAAGAAGGAATAGGAGTCGTTCCTGGCGAGGTGATCCGCCGCGTTCAAACCCATTGCTTGCGCCCGTGCCAACGTCTCCCCGTCGCAGATCGCTCCCGCGGCGTCCGTTGGGCCGTCGGTTCCGTCGGTACCCGCACTGAGCATCACAATATCCGCTAAGCCGCTGATCTCAATCGCCGACGCGAGCGCGAACTCCTGATTCCGCCCGCCCTTCCCCTGTCCCCGAAGGGTCACCGTTGTTTCGCCGCCCGAGATCACGCAAGCCGGACGCTTCGCCGGTTGCCCGGACTCGGCGATCTCGCGAGCGATGGCCGCATGCATGGAGGCGATCTCTCTTGTCTCACCCTGTATCGACGTCGATAGCACCACCGGGCGATACCCAAGCTGACGCGCTTGCGCCCTTGCTGCATCGACCGCAAGGCGATTGCTCCCGACGATCAGGTTCTGCGTCCGAGAGAGTTCCCCGGATCCGGCTTTCGGTGTCTCCGGAATTCCGCCCGCCACGCCAGACTCCAGCCGTGCTCGGACCGCCGCCGGAACACGTTCCGTAATCCCGTATTTGCGAAGGATCGCGAGCGACCCATCGA
The DNA here is from genome assembly GCA_016789785.1 of Bryobacterales bacterium. The sequence continues at coordinate 3,426 of JAEUQE010000032.1, read as the reverse complement.
AGGTGGACGCATCCGCCGAAGCAGGCCCGGACCCAATCACATCCAGATTGTCCCCAATCACGTCCGACAGGATGATTGCAATTGTCGTTGCCGGGTATGCCAATCGCGCCAACTGCCCGCCCTTGAGCGTCGAGATGTGCTTCCGGACGGCATTGATCTCGTGAATCGTCGCGCCACAGGCGAGAAGCAGCTTCGTGGTCTCCTGCTTCTCCGCAAGTGTGATCCCGGCCGCCGGCGCCGGCATCAAGGCCGACCCGCCGCCGGAAATCAGACACAGCACCAGATCCTTTTCACCAGCGGCGCTGACAATCTCCGCAATCCGCCGCGCGCCCTCCACTCCCGCTTCATCCGGAACAGGATGACCGCACTCCTGGAGCGCGATTCGTTTCAGCCTGGCCGTGTGACCGTACTTGACGTTGATCAGCCCGCCTGTAATACGTCTGCCCAACATCCGCTCCACCGGCACCGCCATGGCTGCGCTCGCCTTGCCCGCGCCCACCACAAAGATCCGATCGAAACGTTTCAGGGAATATCGCGACTTGCCCGCGGTCAGCACATCCCCCGCCAACCGCACATGCCTGGCGACGGCCTCGATTGGATCAGCGGCTGCCAGAGATGCCTTCAGGATACTGAGTGCGTCGCGGCGAAGCTTTCCGTTCTTCATACGTCAAACAACCCCGGGATCGCGAGGATCTCCTTGACGGTGACAGCGGGGTCATCACTGCGGATTTCGATGCGATAGTCAGCCCGCGAGTAGGCCGCCTGCCGCTCCCGGAATAATGCCTCGAACCGCTCCGGATCGCGCGCCAACGGGCGGTGCGTTTCCTTGGCCACGCGTTCCTTCACCATTTCGAGCGGGCAGTCCAACCAGATGGAGACGCCGTTGGGCTGAATCAACTCCGTGTTGCGCTGCGCGACGAACGCGCCGCCGCCCAGGGCGACTACCAAAGGACGCGACCCGCGCACCTGCCGGACACGTTCGGCCAAGGCGCGATTTTCGATATCGCGAAACTCCGCTTCGCCTTTCCGTTCGAAGATATCCGTGATCGGCATGTGCTGCTGAGTCTCGATGTCCTCGTCGATATCGACAAATGACCAGCCAAGCTCTTCCGCCAGCCTGCGCCCGATGGTGCTCTTACCCGAGCCCATGAAGCCGACAAGATAGATTCCTGGTGTGCGCTTCAACTTCAGGTTCATGACTCGCGCCCGCGGAAGTACATATTCTCCAGCTTGCCATCAATGAACGACGGAAACAGCCTCTCCAGGATTACGAAACCCCATCCGGCGCGAGGCGTTACTACCGTCCGCGCGTTACGCTCGACACCGTCCGCGATTGCACGTGCACATTGCTCCGCCGTGATGCGGAACATGTTGCTGCCTTGCACCGACGAGGGCACCTTTCCGAGCAGAATGTTCTGTTGGAAGCGAGTGGAGACATAGCCTGGACACACCGTCATGGTGTGCACGCCATCGCGCTTCAATTCCATTCGCAGACCGTCCGTCAATGAGCCAAGCGCGTATTTCGATGCGGAATATAAGGTCAGCCAGGGCAGCGTCACTTTGCCGCCGATCGAACTGACATTCACCACCATGCCGCTTCGCTGCTGCTTCATGTGCGGAACCGCAAGTTGAATCATCCCCAGCGCCGCGAAGAGGTTCAAATCGTACATCTTGCGCACCTCATCCATCGGCGCCTGCCAGCTCGGCGCATAGAGTCCGACGCCCGCATTGTTAATGAGAATGTCGACGCGGCCGTGTTTCGCAAGCGTCGCCTCGACGGCACGGCGCCGGTCCGCGTCCACCGTCAGGTCGCCCGGCGTGATCACGGAATCCGGTCCACCCACCTGACGCAGTAAGTCCTCGCGGCGGGCGATGAGCGAAAGCCTTGCGCCCCGCTTGCGGAATTCCACCGCGCACGCCGCGCCCACGCCTTCGGACGCGCCTGTAATCAATACGACCTTTCCTTGGATTTCCATTAGGGATGCTGACTTCAAAAATTGCCGGGGTGGCGCTAAGAAGCCATAATGGTACCATGCGCGAGGACATCCTGCCGTTGTTTCCGCTTCCGCTGGTGCTGTTCCCGCGCACTGCGTTGCCGCTTCACATCTTTGAGGACCGCTACAAGGAACTGATCGGCGAAGCAATCGACGCAAGCAGCGAATTCGGCATTGTGCTGGCCCGCGAAGGTGGCGTGGTAAACACGGGCTGCACCGCCACGGTGGAAAGCGTCGTCCAGCGTTACGCCGATGGACGGCTCGACATCATGACCGCCGGCCGCCGCCGTTTCCAGATCCGCGAACTGGTGGAGGGCCGATCCTACCTGCAGGGGCGGGTTTCTTTCTTCGATGACAACGAATTCGCCGCACCCAATACGGAACTCCGGCAGCGCGCAGTGGAAGGCTTCAGCAACCTCCGCCGCATGACCGGCGATGACGTCGATGAGCCCGAATGGGACGATCCGCAGCTCAGCTTTCAACTGGCTCAGATCGTCAACGACATCGACTTTCGTCAACAGTTGCTGGCCCTGCGCAGCGAAGCCCAACGCCTGCAGACCCTTGTCGACTACTACCCAGTGTATGTACGCCGCTGGCACCACACCGAGCAAATCCGCGCCGCCGCGCCCCGCAACGGCCACAGCAAGATCATTCCGTTCGACCAGAACTGAGCATTCGAGCCGATGCGCCAGCACTTGTTAATCGACGCCGACGATACTCTGTGGGAGAACAACATCTACTTCGAACGCGCCTTTCACGAGTTCTGCGATTTCCTGGACCACTCGACGCTCAGCAGGGAACAGGTACGGGCCGCGCTCGACGAAATCGAACTCGTCAACGCGAAGATCCACGGCTATGGATCCGCGAATTTCGGCCGCAACATGGTGCAGTGCTATCAGCATCTCGTCGAGCGTGATATCTCGCCCGCCGATGCGGAGACCATCGTCGAAATCGCACGGCGCATCAACGATCATCCGCTTGAGATCATTGAGGGAGTGCCGGATACGCTCGACTATCTGGCAGGGCGGCATGATCTTCTCCTACTCACCAAGGGCGACATGCAGGAGCAGCAACGCAAGATCGATTTGTCCGGCCTTGCAAGGTTTTTCCGCGCCACGCTGATCGTCAAGGAGAAGGATCCGCCGGCCTACCGCAGAGTGATTGAGGATCAGTCGCTTCCGGCACACCGCAGTTGGATGATCGGCAACTCGCCGAAGTCGGACATCAACCCTGCTCTCCAGGCAGGGCTCGGCGCCGTGTACGTACCGCATGTCAATACCTGGCATCTCGAACATCAGGAGTTTGTGCAGGAGGACCGGCTGCGGGTGGTCGCGCAGTTTCGCGACTTGCAGACGTTGTTTTAGCGGCTCAATGCTGGATGCAACGGGCTGCCTATGGAATCCGCCGACAACACCGGCAAAGGCGAGACAGA
>JAEUQE010000329.1 GCA_016789785.1 Bryobacterales bacterium | reverse complement strand
GGTCTGCGGGAAGGCGACATATTGGTCCGGATCGCCGGTGTTTCCATTGACTCCGGTGACTCCTACGCGGCTGCGATGAAAGCGGCATCTGAGGCACCAAGGCTGACCGTCTCCTATCAGCGTCCTGATGGGCAGGGCGGGATCGTTCCCGGTGAGGCGACATTGCAGCGTCCGCGCCCCGAAGTCGATTGGTGGGACAACGCTCGCGTGGGATTCCTGGTGGAACGTGTGGCCGCGGGCTCGCTCGCCGCACGCTCCGAGTTGCAACCCGGCGATCTGATCTTTCAAATCAACGACAAGGTCGTCCACTCGCCAGCCGTGCTTCACATCGTGCAGAGCAGCTACGACACGGATCAGCGCGTCGAAATCCACTTCCATCGGTACTGGCTGAAAGCGTCCAAGTGGGCGTCGGCCATCTCACGCCGCAAGTTCCAGAAATGATCACTGATTGAGATCAATGACCCGCGGACTCGGCGGACGAACATTCGCCCGCGTGCCGCACACCGCATACCCCTTCGGCACCCGGCAGTAGTCCTCCGCTTGCCAGTTTCCTTCGTTCTCTCCCAGGCCAGGCAGGCGGAAGATCGTGAATTTTCGCCAGTCCGCCGCAATGTGGACGTCGATGTCCTCCAGGCGACCGTTGTCCACCACTTCGTAGACCTTCCACAACTCTTCAATCGGTCTGTTCGGAACCAGGCGCACCAGATCGACCCGCACTCGAGGGCAGGCACCGCACATCCCTGATCCGAACTCGGAGTACGTAACCACAGGACCTGCTTTGACAATCACGCTCCCGTCGCTCTGTTTGCGTGCGTCAAACCGCTCGGGCTCCAGTAGAACAGAGTAGCTGCTGAACTTCTCGCCGTCGCGCCACGCCAGTTCGGGGCCACACACATATTCGCCTTCCGCCACGCGCCGCTCAAAGAACCGCGTGGTTCGAATCACCGGTGAGAGCCCTCCGGGTTCGTAGAGATATCCGCGGACGGTGTTCTGAATCACAAACGCCTCCTGCACCTGAGCGCCGCGGCTTGGAAGAAACCATCCCGGGAGACTCTCGAAATAGATATCGCGCAACGTGAGCGGATACGCGCATGCGCCCAGCCGGAACTTCCGCGGAGACACGAACCGCGCGTCATTGTAGGTAGCGGCAAAGCCGTAACGCCGGCCGGTTGCGGTGGACGAGAACGGTTGATCGGCGGGACGACCCGCGTGTGCCCGGAACACATCCACCAATACCCGCATCCGATCGAGAGAGAGCGATTGCAGTGGCGGGAAAGCCGCCCAAGGCACCAACGCTTCAAAGGTGTATCCATCGGGCGCCGGTGCGGTTCGGAACCTCGGGATCGCCTTCGGCGCCAACGGAGCAAGCGGCGCGGTGTCTGCGTCAGCGTAGGTCTTGCGGATCTGCTGATACGCGGGCGAGGCGTAGCTCTCAACCGCCACATTGGGCGCAAGCTGATACTGGCGCACAAACAGCCGCTCGAATAGCGGCCGGTATCGCGCCATCCTGCGGTACCAATCCCGGCACTTCTCGTCCTGGCAGTCCTCCGCGGTCTTGTCTTCGATCATGCCGAATTGGTTGCCCCATCCGATAGGAGGTAGGGGCGGATAGAGATGCGCGGAGAGCCAGATCTCAACGTGGTCGCGTGAAAGCATGTTCACGGGACTGCTTGCGAACTCGGGAGTGCCGCCAGATACCGAGCCCGCAATCAGCAGTCCATCCGCAGTCTGGCGCATCCAAATGTGGCCATTCCGCGCGTTGGCACGCATGGGAGCGAGTCTAGCGGAAGGAGCCAATGCACTCCACTCGGCAACCGCACCGTCCAACACGTGCCCAGGCGGCGGGCCTTGCTCCACTGGAATCCGCTGACACAGCGCCGGGATCGCAAACCACCATACGAGCCTCCACATCACTGCCAAGTTAGCGCGATACGATGTTCTCGATGAATCGTCTGTGGCTTTACATTCTTCTGATAGCGCCGCCCGCGATGGCGCAGAGTCCGCACGATCTGGAGGCCGTGGTCGAAACGGACATGGGCGCATTCCGTTTCGAATTCGCGCCAGACAAGGCCCCGAAACACGTGGAGCATTTCATCAAGCTTGCGCGGGAGGGCTACTACGACGGATCCGCTTTCTTTCGCGTGGTGGCAAACGGCATCATTCAGGGTGGTGATCCGTTGCTGAAGAATCCCAAGACCCCTAAGAATCTTTGGGGGACAGGTGGTCTGAATTTGCTCAAGGGTGAGTACTCCGACCTTAAACATGAGCGCGGCGTCGTATCCACCGTCCGCATTCCGAACAAGCCCGATAGTGATGGGAGTCAGTTCTTCATCTGCGTATCGCCGCAACCACCGCTCGACGGCCAGTTCTCCGCATTTGGGCGAATCACCGAGGGCATGGAGATCGTCGAGAAAATCTCGCAGGTGCCCGCCGGTGGCGAAAACAACTTCACCGACAAGCCCGTTCGCATTGCAAAGATCTGGATCGATCGGAAAAAGACGGAGCCCTTCCTCACGGCGAAACCCGAGGAACTGAAGCGGACCGTGACCATGAAGACAACTCTCGGCGCCATCCGAATCCAGGTGCAACCAGAGTGGGCACCGGAGCATGCACGCAACTTCCTGAAACTGGTGGAGACCGGATGGTTGAATGGAACAGCCTTCCATCGCGTATCGAAAGGCTTCGTCGTCCAGGGCGGCATGGGATATACTCGCGGGTCCGGCGCTACGCATTCCGCCGACCGTTGGGTCCGTAATCTGAAGGGCGAGTTCCGGGATGACCTGAAACATAAACGGGGCATTGTGTCGATGGCGCGCTCGGATGACCCCGACTCCGCAAGCACTTCGTTCTTTCTCATGCTGGCGGACTCGCCTCATTTAGATGGCAAGTACACCGTCTTCGGCCTTGTAATCGAAGGCCTGGAGGTACTCGATGCCTTCGAAAAAGAGGAATTGGACGGTGAGGCGCCCAAACGCAGATTGGAAATTGTGGAGGTGAGGATCGATGCGCAATGACATGAGCCGGCGCGCTTTTTTGACTGCGGGGGCGGCTTCCGCGGCGTCGCCGCTAGTGAGAGCAAGTTCCAGCAAACCGAACTTCCTCATCATTCTCGCCGACGACATGGGCTACTCGGACGCCGGGTGTTATGGCGGTGACATCGACACGCCGAACATTGATTCGCTGGCGAAAGGAGGTCTGCGTTTCACTCAAGGCTACTCCACCGCGCGTTGCGGCCCTTCGAGAAGTTCGATTCTCACGGGCTATTACGCACAACAAACCGCGAGTGACGTGATGACACCCGGAAACATTCCGGCCTGGACACGTTTCCTGCCGCAGCAGTTGAAGCCGCTCGGCTACCGCACATATCACTCTGGCAAATGGCACATCCGCTTCATGCCGGTTGCAGGTGCGGCATTCGACCATTCCTACACCGAGATTGACCAGAACCGATTCTTCACTCCGGAATCCCGGCTACTGGATGACCAGCGTCTGCCTGTGCCCAAGGAAAGCGACGGCTACTACGCAACCCAGTCCATTGGCAGTCACGCCGTGAAGTGGCTGGAGACCCACGGCAAGCAGCATTCGAACGACCCGTTCTTTCTATATCTTCCCTTCACTTCGCCGCACTTCCCATTGCATGCGCTTCAAGAAGACATTGAGCGCTACAAGGACCGGTTCGCCGAAGGTTGGGATGTGGCACGCGAGCGGCGCTGGCAGCGCATGCGGCGCATGGGCCTGATCAACTGCCAGCTCTCGCCTCTTGAACCGGGCATGTGGACTCCGTGGAACACACCGGACGATCAATTGACTGGGAAGATCGGACCGGGCGAAGTCATGCGCGCTGTGCCGTGGTCGAGCCTCACTCCGGAACAGAAGAAGTTCCAACGCATAAAGATGGCAATTCACGCCGCGATGATTACGCGCATGGACATCGAGATCGGCCGAGTCATCGCAAAGTTGAAGGCGATGAACGCATTTGACAACACAGTGGTCATGTTCATTTCCGACAACGGCGCGAGTTCGGAGCAGTTGATTCGCGGTGACGGGCACGACGCGAGCGCGCCTCCAGGCTCCGCGAGAACGCATCTGTGCCTGGGCCCTGGATGGGCGAGCGCGGCCAACGCGCCCTTCCGTTTGCATAAATCATGGGTGCATGAGGGCGGCATCTCTTCCCCATGGATCATGCATTGGCCCGCCGGAATCAAAGACCCCGGTAGGCTTCGTCACAATCCCTGCCACTTCGTCGACATCGCGCCGACGTTGGTGGATCTGGCGGGAGGCAAGCCGCTCGCTCCAGTTGCGGATGGCGCGCCTGTACCCTCCGGCCGTAGCCTGAAGCCGGCATTGGCCCGCGATGGATCGGTGCCACATGACTATCTCTACTTCCATCACAACAACAACCGGGCTTTACGCGTGAACGACTGGAAGCTGGTTGCCGCTGGGATCAACGGCCCGTGGGAACTGTACGATCTGAAGAAGGATCGCGCCGAGCAACAAAACCTCGCCGCCAAAGAGCCGGCGCGCGTCAACGATATGGCTGCCTTGTGGAGGAGAACCGACGAGACGTTCGTGAAGACGCGGGAATCGTCGCCACCCATCGGCAATGATGTTCCGAGGCTAATAACGGGCGCGGGTGCGAATGCGAAAGGCAAGCGCAAATAACCCGCGCCATCCGTGCGGCGTTAACGAGTGCGGAAGCGCGAATTGAGAGCTGCAAGCTGGTCCTCAAGCGATGGCTTGCGCGCTTCCTGCCGCTTTGGCGCCTGCCGGGGATCCTGTTGCGGCCGTGCACCACCTTGTGGAGGACGCGCAGCCTGCTGTGCGGGCGGAGTGGGGCGGCCATCTTGCTGCGATCTGCCACCTTGCTGCGGCCTCGCGCCTCCGGCGGGCTTCGGCTCTAGCGCCTTCATCGAAAGTGCGATGCGCTTCGTCTTCGCATCGGCGGACATCACACACACTTTCACAATCTGGCCCGCCTTCACGAGTTCCGAGGGATCCTTGATGTAGCGATGGCTCATCTCGCTAACGTGCACTAATCCATCCTGATGGACACCCACATCCACGAACGCACCAAAACGAGTGACATTCGTGACCACACCTTCCAACTGCATACCTTCTGTCAGGTCGCTGATCTCTTTCACATCGTCGCGGAATGACGGCCGCACAAACGTATCGCGAGGATCGCGGCCTGGTTTACGCAATTCCTCCTTGATGTCGGCCAGCGTGTACGCGCCGGCTTCCGCCGTAGCGAAGCCCTGCATGTCGACGTTTTCAATCAACTGCGGGTTCGCGATCAACTCCTGCAAACTCACCTTCAGAGAGTCCGCGATTCGTTCGACGATCGGGTACGACTCCGGATGCACGGCTGTGATGTCGAGCGGATTCTCGCCGCCGCGAATTCGCAGGAATCCCGCCGCCAGTTGAAACGTCTTCGGCCCCAGGCCGGACACGCGCATCAACTGCTGCCGGTTCAGAAAGCGGCCGTTCTGATTGCGGAATTCGACGATGTTCGTCGCCGTCCGTTCGTTCAGACCCGACACGTACTTCAGCAGCGAAGTGGAGGCAGTATTCAGATCCACGCCCACACGGTTCACGCACGACTCCACCGATGCATCGAGTGACTGCTGCAACCTGCGCTGGTCAACGTCGTGTTGATACTGGCCAACACCAATGGACTTCGGATCGATCTTTACCAACTCTGCAAGCGGATCCTGCAACCGCCGGGCAATCGAGATTGCGCCGCGAACGGTCAAGTCCAACTCGGGAAACTCCGCGCGTGCCACATCCGACGCGGAATAGACGCTGGCGCCGGACTCGTTGACCACAACGCTGAACACCTTGCTCAAGTTCGCCTGCCGCAAAAAATCCGCAACGAATCCCGAGGTTTCGCGCGACGCGGTCCCATTACCGATCGCAATGGCCTGCACGTTGTGCCGCGCAATCATTGATGCAAGCGTCTTCACCGCGCCCGCAACATCGTTCTTCGGCTCATGCGGATAGATGACGGAGTGCTCCAGAAACTTGCCTGTCGAGTCAACCACTGCGACCTTGCACCCCGTTCGAATCCCCGGGTCCACACCAAGCACGGAGAGCATGCCCGCCGGTGGTGCAAGCAACAGGTTCTCGAGGTTCTCGCGAAATACCTTGATCGCTTCTTCATCCGAGCGATCCTTCAATTCCAGGCGCACCTCGGTCTGAATCGATGGATTCAGCAGGCGGTCATACGCGTCCGCAACCGCGCCGCGCAACTGATCGGAACACTCATTGTTCCCTTTGATGATCTGCCCTTCCAGATAGGTGAGCGGCTGCTGCGGCTCCACTTCAATCTCGAAATGGAGAACACCTTCCTTCGCGCCGCGCCGGATCGCGAGCATACGGTGAGACGGGATCTTCGTCACCGGCTCGCGAAAATCGTAGTACTGCGTGAACTTCTGCTCAGCGTCTTCCACGCCTTCAATCCGGCGGCTCACCACCACACCTTGCTCAGCCATGATTTGACGAACACGCTTGCGGAAATCGGCGTTCTCACTCACTGTCTCCGCAAGGATGTGCCGCGCACCTTCCAGCGCATCATCGGCAGTGGCCACGCCCTTCTCTTCACTCACGAACGTCGCGGCGAAATCAAGGAGCGGCAACTCGCCGGGCTGCTGGCTCCACAGGAAATCCGCTAGTGGCTCCAGGCCTTTCTCGCGGGCGATCATCGCCTTGGTGCGGCGCTTTGGCTTGTAGGGCAGATAGAGATCCTCAAGCTCGTTCTTCTCCATTGCCGCTTCGATCTTCTTCTTCAACTCCTCGGTGAGTTTGCCTTGTTCCTCAATCGACTTGAGGATCGTGGCGCGGCGGTCTTCGAGTTCACGGAAGTAGGTCACTTTATCCTGCGCATCGCGAATCTGCACTTCGTCAAGATTGCCGGTGACCTCCTTTCGGTAGCGCGCAATGAAGGGCACCGTTGCGCCTTCATCCAGCAACTCCATGGTGGCCACCAGCGACTTCAGCGAGACGTGGATCTGATTGGAAATATGAAGCAGTATGGAAGGACTCAGGGACATCCTTTCAATCTTCGCAAACCGGATGCCAACTGTCAGTATTGACAAATGGCAGCAGTTCGTTGCAGACGCGATTCGTTGCAGGCGCGGCCTGGCGGCTTCAGTATTCGCAGGTCGTGCTCGACACCTTGTAAGCCTTCACGTTCTTCTTCGGACCCGATTCATTGTGGCAGTCCAAACAGGCTGGTGACGTCAGAACACGGCGGTGCTTCTCCGTGGAGTTCTTGTGTACGGCATGGCAGCCAAGGCATGATACGTCTGAGCCACCGAGCACATCGCGCACGTTGCGATAGATGTGGCGGTCGCCGGCGTTCAGCGCTTGCTCCTCAGCCTTCGCCAGATCGACTTCGAAATCGCTGAATAGGTCATCACCCGCAACAAAGTGGTAAGCGTACGGGAACCCCTTCGCTTTC
>JAEUQE010000328.1 GCA_016789785.1 Bryobacterales bacterium | reverse complement strand
CTGCTGCTGGCGTGAACATATCTTATCGAATCACGCTCACCCGCTGTTGTCAACTGTTATGACGGACAGGACACTAGACTTCACTCTGGCTAGTCCCATCCACAGCCAAGGTCGAAATCGTTGGACTATCGTTGTCTTTTCGTCGGTTTCTTGCTTTGATCCCATCGGAGGTTCCAAGATGCCGGTTGATTCGTCACAAAGACAGGTACGTCCTGCTCCAGCAAAGAGCGAATGGACGGCCACCCTCTGGGCTTGCTGTGCGATCGCGGAATGATGATGTTGCTGCCACCAACCACGCCATAGTGTGCGATCACCGGAAGACCCGCGGGCGTCTCCTGAGGCGCGACCACGGGATAAAGCAGCGTGCCGCCGGAAGACGCCCCGAGCATACTGCAGCGCTGCTCCCAATCCGTCGCATACTGCCGGAAGTTTTGTCCGGGCTTGGCCTTGAGGTCCAACGGACGTAGCGCCTTCGGCAACCATTGATGGCCCTGAACGGAGCCACCGAGCGGCTGCCGCTCGTAGGTCTCTTTGCCGACCCACATGTTGTGTTTGTAAGTGGCTTGTCCTGTTACGTCCACAAAGCATCGGTGAAAAAGCACGATCGGATCCAAGTTTCCTCCTCGTTGTCCCTTGCCGGGTGTTTTGGTTTCCCTGTACTGGAATCCGAGAAATGTGCATCACAAACGACATGTACGCTGAAAAAAGCCAGCGCTGGGCGCAGTCGTTCGCCGGCGGCGCAGCCGGTTGTTCCCGCGCGGCTCGGCGCTTCTATCGCGGGCTGGGAAACACCAGGCACGTGTCGATCGGCTTGCCCTGATGCGTTGCCGGAAACGTCTGGCCGGGCGTAGGAAAGATGTAGCCGGAGCGATCCAGTTTGTGCGGAGTAACATCCCGCAGCGTGTGGGCTTCATCGCCCACCACCGCCGTTTCGGAGTAGTTGTAGGATCCGAAGTGCTCGATCGTGGTGACCACCTGCCAGTCGAGGACATGAACCAACTCGTCGTAGTCGCCTAGCGTCATCTTGCCCGGATTCCGGATGATCACTTCACTGGAGCCATCAGAGCCGTCGGGCGATACCAGCTTGAACACCGGGACGTTCTGCTGCCCGATGGCGGTTACCAGGATGGCGGTCGATTCCGTCGGGTCCGATTTGCCATTGGCGTTCCAGTGGTACACGGTTCCCCCAGGGGCCATCTGGATCCAGATCCGGCCATGGGGATCACGGTAGACGAAGCGCATGTCCAGAGCCATCGACTCCTTCACCCTTGACGGCAACGCTGGCAGACCCCAAACGGGAGTCCTGGCTAACACATCCACAACCTTCGCGATCTCAATCGTCTTCGTGGGAAGCCAGCGATCCACCCAACGCGCCACGGCGCTATCCGGCCGGAGCCTCCGCAGCGCGTGTGGAGTAGCGTTGAAGAAGTTGCGGACACGATGAGCCCAGCGGAAGCACTTCTGGTCAAACCCGGCCGCCGGGAATACCGCTGTCCAGCCTCCCCGGTCGATGGCGGACTTCAGCACGTGTTCCGGGCTCTTGCCGATCCACTTGTTGTAGTTCCTCAATTCCTCCAGCGTCATCATCCCCGATCACCTTATTTCTTGTCCCGGCAAAGGGCGCCTCAACGAGAGGGGTCCGCCTTGCTGCCTCACCTACTGATTCGGAGACCGGCGTCGGAAACCGACATGTCACGAGCAGAAAACTCGGATTCGTGGAGGGAGAGGCTATTTGGAAGGTGTCGAAGAAGGACGCCCAAGCTTGGTCTGCCATTGGGCCGCTTGATCGGGCTTGTTCCAATCACGGTACAGTTGGACGATCCATTCTCCGGACCTGTCCAGCGCAGACTGGTCGAAGGCTGGTAGTGCGGACCTATGCCGGTTCAGCCCATCAAACCCTGCCAAGAGCAGTGTCTCCGCTTCGGCATACCGCTTTTGCCTGGTCAGAGTGACGCCGAGCAGGCTTTGGGCGTAGTCGCGCTTCCAGTTTTTGGAGTTTCGCTGGTCGAGTAGCCCAATCGCCTCCCGCAGCAACGACTCAACCTCAGAGTTGCCCTGGATGACACGCGCCTCGGATAAGTAGATCATGTCGTCCGGTGTGCTTGCTTGATCGATGCCTCTGGATTGGCGCTGCACTTCGACGACCTTTGCCATCAGCGCTTCAGCCTCGGCAAAACGCTCCTGGCGTCGATAGACCATCGCCAATCCGCGCATCGTGTTGACGGTACTCGGGTGTCTCTCGCCAAGGATCCGGCGGCGGTTTTCCAGGACTTGGGCTTGCGTCTGCTCGGCCTGCGCAAGTTTGCTCAGAAAGTAGTACACCGCTCCGAGATTACTCATTACAAGGAGCGTGTTGGGGTGCGCTTCTCCCAGTGTGCGCCGCAGGGTCGACACGACCTTCGCAAGCAGCGGCTCCGCGTCAGAGTGCTTGCCCATTTGCACATAAAGAGTAGCCAGGTTGCTCTCGCCCAACAAGGTGCGATCATGTTCCTCACCGAGCAGGCGCCGCTGGAGGGAGACCAACTCACGTTGTAGTTTCTCCGAGAGCTCGAGCTTGGATTGTCTTGAATACACCTGGGCAAGGTTATTCATAGCTGTAAGAGTCTGCGGATGCTCGTTTCCCAACAGGCGCCGCAGGATTGCAAGAGTTTTGATGTTTATGGGTTCCGCAGCCGCGTGCTTGCCTTGGCGCGTGTAGTCGAGAGCGAGATTGCCCATGGCCCTGACCGTCTCCCGATGATCTTCTCCCCGCAGGCGCCGCAGAATGGCGAGTTCCCGTGCATGCAAGACTTCGGCTTCGCCGTACCTGCCGAGATTCTCGAGAACCGTTCCAAGGCGGTCCAGGCTCGTCATGGTGTCCGGGTGCTCCTCTCCGAGGATGCGGCGGCGTGCTTCGAGGACGCGAGAATGAAGCGTTTCTGCCTGAGCGAGATTCCCCAGACGAACGTACAGGTCGGCGAGCATTCCCAGGGCAGTGAGTGTGTCCGGATGGTTTTCCGTCTGCTCACGGCGGCGGAGTTCAACGGCACGGTCGACCTGGCGCTGAGCCTCGGAATAGAGGCCGAGTTCGTTGTATGCGTTTGCGATGGTCTGCCGAATACTGGCCTCTACTAAAGGATGCTTATCGAACTTCCCAGCGATACGAGCCGCGGCTCGGTCGAGAGCGGTTCGGACCTTCAGGTCGGGATCCGGCTTAGTGCCAGGTCCGGCTTGGCCCTGCGCAGTGGCTTGCGCCAGCAGGTCGTTTTGAAGGAACTCCCGCACTGCTTGTGCCGTGGTTGCCTCCTCATCCGCACGGCGCTTCTCGGCGATCGCCCGGTTCCGTTCGCCAATCGCCTGTTGCTGTGCGGCGAGTGCGTTGTTCCGCTCGGCAGTGGCGGCCCGTTCCGCGCTCAGAGCCCGGTCGCGGTCCTTCCGCGCGTCCTGTTCGGCGGCGGCTGCCCGGTCGCGAGCAGCAAGCGCCGCATCGCTGGCTCGGTTGGCCCGAATCGCGAGCAGTGTGCTCACGAATACCCCGGCCAGCAGGACAGCGAAAACCGCGCAGGCGCCGACGACCAGAGCACGGTGCCGCCGCGCAAACTTCTGAAGTTGGTACGCGGTGCTCGGCGGTCTCGCGGCAACTGGCTCATCCCGCAGATGACGTCGAAGATCCAATCCCAAATCGGCCGCTGAGTCATACCGCCGGCCCTTGTCCTTATCCAGCGCCTTGGCAACGATCGTCTCAATGTCACCGCGATACAGCCTGTCAACGGTGCTGAGCGGCGCCGGATCGCTTTCACGAATGGCGCGGATTGCCTCGGGCAACTGTTTGCCCACCTGGTAGGGGAGCCGCCCGGATAGCAGTTCATAGAGGATCACGCCGAGTGAGTAAACGTCGCTTCGCGTGTCCAGTTCCAGGGGGTCCGCCATCACCTGTTCTGGACTCATGTAGGCGAGCGTTCCCACAATCTGTCCGAACTCGGTCTTGCGCGTCGCCTGCGCATCGGTGTCCGTGATGCGGGCCACACCGAAGTCGAGAACCTTCGGTTGTCCGCTCTCATCCACAAGGACGTTCCCAGGTTTCAGATCGCGATGGATGATCCCCTTTTGGTGCGCATGATGAACCGCGTCGCAGATCTTGGCTACCAACTCGAGCTTGTCGTGCGTGCTGAGCCGGCGCGTCTGAACATATTGACCCAGCGGACTGCCGTGGATGAACTCCATGGCGAAGAAGTGCTGCGTCCCGAAGCCCGCATCCGCCGTACCAGCCTCGTAGATCTGCGCGATACCGGGATGTCGCAATCGTCCGAGCGCCTGAGCTTCCTTTTCAAAGCGCCTTCTCAACTCGTTGTCGCACCATCCGGGACGGATGACCTTCAGCGCGACGATTCTTCGAGGGCGCTCCTGTTCCGCCTTGTACACCACTCCCATTCCGCCTTCGCCGATCTTCGCGAGGATGCGGTAGCTTCCGATCCACGAAGGAAGCGGAGCTTCGGTGAGGATTCCTGGGGCGATGGCCGGCGGCAAGGACTCGTCGCCACTGTCGTAGGCGAGCAACGACTCGACCTGATCCCGGATTTCCGGCTCGGCCGAGGCAAGCAGCCTGACCCGTTCCTCCGCACTCAGATCGAGCGCAGCGTGGTAGAGTTCCTCGATTTTCTGTGCGCGCTCCGGTTTCATCTCGCCTTCGCCGTCGGCTTCCTGTTGGTCAGCTCCCGCGAGCCGGGGATGGCTCCGGCGACGGCCCAGTCTGCTTGATCGCTCATTATACACGCGGGGAGTTGGATTGATCCTCCAAGTGGAAACCGTACAGATCGAAGCGGTAGACTGAAGTGTTCCCTCTCCACTCGCCCGGGTGGCGAAATCGGCAGACGCAAAGGACTTAAAATCCTTTTCCTGGAAACGGGAGTGTGGGTTCAAGTCCCACCCCGGGCACCAATCCCATCACGTTGCTTGTTACACTCGCCTTGTCCAGCCCCGCCGCTATCTTCAACTCCGCCGGTCGCGCCGTGACTGCGGCCCTAGTCACCCTCGCGGATCACTTGGCCGCCGGGCCGTTCTCCAACTCCCGTGCTTTGTCGTAGTGCGGATTCTCGCTTGGCATTTGCGCCCGAATTTCCTCCCGCCAGCCTTTGAGTGCCGCATGCATGGCCGCCGACCGCTCCGGTTGCCGTGCCGACAGATCCTTACTCTCAGAGATGTCGTCCCCGAGATTGTACAGCTCCGTCGTCCCCGTCTCGAAGTGTTCGATCAACTTCCACGGACCACGGCGGATCGCGCCGCTCGGCCGGCCCAGTTGCGGACTGTAGTGCGGAAAATGCCAGAACAGATTCCGCTCCGGCAGCCTGCCGCCCCGAAGCGCGCGAGTCAAACTGATCCCGTCCACCCGGTGGCTGCCATCCCACCGCACCCCCGCCATTTCCGCGATCGTCGGAAAATAGTCGATGCTGCTGACAGGCTCGTGCGAGATCGACCCGGCTTTCGTAACTCCAGGCCATTTCACCAGAGCCGGCACACGGATGCCGCCCTCATACAGATGTCCCTTCCCGGCTCGCAGAGGCAGATTCGAAGTAACTGGCCGCTTCCGCCATTCGAGTGAACTTACACCGCCATTGTCCGCCGTGAAGAACACCACGGTGTTCCCCTCAGTGCCCGTTTCCCGCAGCGTACTGAGAATCTGTCCCACGCTCTCGTCCACACTGGCGATCATGGCCGCGTATTCCGCATAGTTCTGTTCGCCACTGCGAGCCTTCGCGTCGAACTTCGCCACCAATTCCTTCTTCGCTTCAATCGGCACGTGGACCGCGTAGTGCGGCAAATACAGGAAAAACGGCTGATTGCGATTGGCGCGGATGAACTTTGTGGCTTCGTTGGTGAGGAGGTCCGTCAGATACTCGCCATCCCGGCCTTTCAGGTTGGCGGGCTTGCCCTCCCATCCCGGATAGAAAAAGCTGCGCGGAGATCCGTCGTACGTACCGCCGATATTCACGTCGAAGCCATGCTCGGCCGGGTGGTAGCCGGTCGAGCCGAGGTGCCACTTGCCGATACTGGCGGTCGCATAGCCCTTGGGTTTCAGTATCTCGGCGATCGTAAGTTCACTGTGCGGCATGTTGATCTCCGGCGTCGGGGCGATCAGCTTGGAGTAAGGCTTGTTGTGGCGGGCCCCCTGGATGTGGCAGGTCATGTGGAGGCGGCCCGGATACTTGCCTGTCATGATGGCGGCGCGGGTCGGCGTGCAGACCGGGGCTGCCGCGTAGCCATTCGTGAATTGCATCCCTTCGCGCGCCAGGCGGTCAATGTTCGGAGTCTCATAGTAAGTACTGCCGTTGTAGCCGGTATCCTTCCAGCCATAGTCGTCAATTAGGATGAAGACGAAGTTCAGCGGCTTGGTTTGGCCGTGGAGCGCGGATGCCGCGAAACAGGGAAGGAACGTGCGCCGGGTGAGCATGCATCGATTCTATGCCGATTCCTGCGTCCCGGCATGCCTCGCTAGACTGGAAAAATGGATCTTCGTTCCTATCAGCCCGCGGATCGCGAAGCCTGCCTGGCTGTGTTCGACAGCAATCTCCCGGAGCATTTTCACATCAGCGAACGCGAGGAGTTCGCGGCGTTTCTCCATGCGCCCCCCGGCTCCTACTTCGTGATCGAGCACGATGGCGCGCTGGTGGCTTGCGGCGGCCATGCGATGGAGCGCCCGGATCTCGCGAGTTTGACCTGGCTGATGGTGCGGCGCGACCTACACAGGAATGGTCTCGGAAAGTTCCTGGTGTTTGCGGCGATGCGGAAACTCTCCGCCACGGGCAACCCGGCGCTGGTGCGGCTGCACACGGTCCCGGCTGCGGCGCCATTCTTTGAGAAACTCGGGTTCCGGGTGACGAATCAAACCCCGGATGGCATTGCGCCTGGATTCGACCGTGTCGAAATGCTGAAGAAGCTGAAGGTGTGTGCCTAGCTAGCCGGGAGTCCGCCGCCCCGGGGTCTCGCAAAGTGTGTCCCTCCACCGCTTCACAGTCCATCCCGTCGCGGAATTTTGAACTTCACACGCCGATCCTGTATACTATGAAATTGCGCCTGCACTCCTACGCTGTTCTTGCGGAGAGCGGGTTCCCGTGGACAGGTGGCGGAGCGGTCAATCGCAGCAGACTGTAAATCTGCCGTCCCAGTGACTACGGAGGTTCGAATCCTCCCCTGTCCACCAATCGAGTTCCGCAGGGCTGTGGTTCAGTGCTGCATGCGATGCCGGGCAGTGAGGGCATTGCCGTTGGTTGATTTAAGTACGGGCCGATGTAGCTCAGTTGGTAGAGCGCGTCCTTGGTAAGGACGAGGTCACCAGTTCAATCCTGGTCATCGGCTCCAGCGACATTGTCCCGCCGTCCGTTTCCTGGTACACATTCCAACCGGAACAGGCTCAGCAGGGTGGTGGGCGAAGAAGGATTGATATGGCCAAAGAGAAATTTGAGCGTACAAAACCGCACGTAAACATTGGGACGATCGGACACATCGATCACGGCAAGAC
>JAEUQE010000327.1 GCA_016789785.1 Bryobacterales bacterium | reverse complement strand
AGGACTTTGGGGAGCGTCGCTCCGCTCGCGGGGAGGTCGAATGACTGCGTCATTTTTCATTTTCTTGTCGTGCACCCCCGCCTGATTCCAAAGTGGGTGCGGACTGCGTTATCTTCGTTTCGGTCAGGACCTTATGCATCTCACAACCTTGGATTGGGTGATCGCGCTGGTTTCGGTCGCCATCTGTTTCCTTCCGGCACTGTTTTTCGGCAAGCGATCGGGCAAGAACACAACGGAGTTCTTCGCGTCCGGCAGGTCTGTGCCGTGGTGGCTGGCCGGGTTGTCGATGGTCGCGACCACGTTCTCTAGCGACACTCCCAACCTGGTGACGAATTTCGTCCGCACGCAGGGTGTGGCGGGGAACTGGCAGTGGTGGGCATTCACGCTGACCGGCGTCTCGACGGTGTTCTTCTATGCCCGGTTGTGGCGGCGCTCCGGCGTGCTGACCGATCTGGAGTTCTACGAGCTGCGCTACTCGGGCAAGGCCGCCAGCGCGGTGCGCGGGTTCCGCGCGGTTTATCTCGGCTTCTTTTTCAACGTGATCATCATGGCGTCGGTGAACCTGGCTGCCTGTAAGATCGCCGGCATTCTGTTTGGCATGTCGCGCATGGAGACGCTGGCCGCGATCGGCCTCTTGAACGTGGTGTTCGCCGCGCACTCGGGCTTGTGGGGTGTGCTGGTGATCGACATGATTCAGTTCTTCATCAAGATGGCGGCGGTGATCGCCGCGGCCTATTTCGCGGTCCAACTGCCGCAGGTAGGCGGGTTGACCGGACTGGTAGACAAGCTGTCGAAGCTTCCGGGTCCGAACGGGCTGAACTACCTGAACGTGCTGCCCGACTTCTCGAACAACTGGGATCTCGCCGTGGCCGTTTTCGTGATGCCGATCGCGGTGCAATGGTGGGCTGTGTGGTATCCGGGAGCCGAGCCCGGCGGCGGCAGCTACATTGCCCAGCGCATGCTGGCATCGAAGTCCGAGAAGGACTCACTTGGCGGTACGCTGTTCTTTAACGTCGCACACTACGTGCTGCGGCCGTGGCCCTGGATTCTGGTGGGACTTGCATCGCTGATCGTCTATCCGGAACTCTCCGACATTCAGAAAGCATTCCCGAACCTCGACCCCAGCCTGCTTGGTCACGACATCGCCTACCCTGCCATGTTGCGCTTCCTTCCGGTGGGCTGGATCGGACTGATGGTGGGCGGATTGGTTGCTGCGAATTCATCCACCATCCTGACCCACCTGAACTGGGGCGCGTCCTATCTGGTGCATGATTTCTACCGGCGCTTCATCCGCTCCGATGCGCCGGAAAAGCACTACGTTCTGGCGGGCCGCATCTCGACGCTGCTGTTGTTCTTCGCGTCCGCAGCGCTGGTTTTCTTTCTCGAATCCGCACAGGACAACTTCAACATCATGCTGCAGGTGGGCGCTGGCACCGGTCTGCTCTACCTGCTGCGCTGGTTCTGGTGGCGCATCACAGCGTGGTGCGAGATTGTGGCCATGGTGAGCAGTTTCCTGGTGTCGATCGGATTCCTGTTGCTGCGCAGGTCGGGCACGAACATCGGTACGCACAAGGAACTGATGCTGACCATCCTGGTGACCACCGTCTGCTGGGTGATTACGGCCTACGTTGGTCCGCGGAATGACCACGAAGTTCTACGGGCCTTCTATCGGAAGGTGCGACCTGCCGGGCCGGGATGGTCCACGTTCCGCGCGGAACTCGAGGCCGAGGGCGGCTCGCTGGAAGAGACAGCCAGCAATGTACCGATGGCGCTGATCGGCTGGCTCTCGGGATCGGTAATGATCTGGTCATCGCTGTTCACGGTCGGCAACTTCCTGTATGGACGGATGGACTACGCGATCGGCCTGGGCCTGACGTTCGTGGTCAGCGGCACGATTCTGATCAGCGTGGTGCGGCGGCTGTGGAAGTAGGCGTCCTACCACGGTAGAGGACCCGAGAACATTTCCGGTCCTTCATGTTTTAGCAGATCGAACAGTTCCGGACAGCTTTCCACATAGCCATGACGGCGATGAAACGGATTGCGGGCTTCGCGCTTGGCCCGCAGTTCGGACGAACGGCCATAGGGATCGCGACGGAAATCCTCAAGGCGCATCGCTTCGAACTTGCTCGCGTTGGCCACGTCTTCAGGGTCGTTGACGCCAACGTAGGTGTACCGCTGTCTTGGGAAGCGCAGCGACTCGCGATGAAAATCGAAGCGTGCTCCCTTGAACGCCCATCCCACCACGGTGACATGGCGAGGATAGTGCCCGGTGAATTCGCGGAACCGGCACAGCCCGTAAAGCAAGTTGAGAAACGAATCGAGCGAGAACTCTTCGGTGGTCGCGCGCGCCCGCACCTCCACATGCCCTTCCCATCCGTAGTGGTCCGCAATCAGCCAGTAACCCTGTGCCTCACTTCGGGGCCCCGCACGCTCATCGGTCTGCCCGCCGGCGAAGATCAGCAGCGCCAGCGGATCATCGGCGGCAACGCGCACACCCGCGCGCGCGTGCTCGACGTAGTAGTGACCTTCTCCAGACTGAAAGTGTTTCAGGTACCAGCCCTCGTCGCGATCGAGCGCATCGAAGCGATGAGGAACCGAATGCCCCGCCACCAGCACCAGAGTCTCGAAATCCATCAGGCTCCGATGAACTGGCTCAGATAGCGGCCACTCTGGCGGAGCGATTCCTTCCGCGATTCGAGCGTCCCTTCAAACGCACGATCCTCCACTTCAATGCAGACCGGACCTTTGTAGCTGGTCTCGGTCAGCGCTGAGAAGAACTTGCTCCAGTTCACGTCACCGAGGCCGGGTATCTTCGGCGTGTGATATTCGTTTGGATGCGCCAGGATGCCGACTTCATTCAGGCGGTCGTAGTCGATGCGCGCGTCCTTGGCGTGCACGTGGACAAAGCGCGGGCCGAACTCGTGGATCGCCTTCACATAATCCATGTGCTGCCAGATCAGGTGCGAGGGATCGAAGTTCAGACCGAAATTGGGGCTCGGAATGTCTTCGAACATGCGGCGCCAGATGCGCGGGGTGGTGGCGAGATTCTTGCCGCCGGGCCACTCGTCTTTCGTGAAAAGCATGGGGCAATTCTCGATGCCGATCTTCACACCATGATCTTCCGCGTAGGCGATGAGCGGCTTCCAGGTGGCAAGGAATCGAGGCCAGTTGTCGTCGACGGACTTCGTCCAGTCGCGGCCGACGAACGTGTTCACTACTCCGAGACCAAGCAGTTTCGCGGCGCTGATTACCTTCCGGATGTGCTCCACGTAGGTGTTCGCTTCGGCTTCGTCAGGTGCAAGTGGATTCGGATAGTAGCCAAGTCCGCTGATGACCACGCCCTTGGCGCGAGTGAGTTCGTTGATGCGCGCTGCCTCCTCGGCGTTCAGCGTGCCCACGTCGATGTGCGTGACGCCGGCATAGCGGCGCTCCGCTTTTCCCTTGGGCCAGCACATCACTTCGATGGCGGTGAAGCGATTGGCGGCAGCGAAATCGACTACCTCTTCGAAAGAGAGGTCGGGCAGGATGGCAGTGACGAAACCGAGTTGCATGACTTTCTGAATGTAGCATCGCAGCGGGCGGCGCTGCAGCGGATAAAGGCCGGGAGTCATTCCTCCCTCAGCGCATGGAGCGGATCGATTCTGGCGGCTTTCCATGCAGGCGCGGCACAGGCCGCCAACGCCACCAAGGCCAGGAAGCCGGCAGTGGCGCCGAAGGCCAGGGGATCCCACGCGCTGACCTGAACCAACATGCTTTGGATGAAGCGGGCCGCTGCAGCCGCGCCCAGGAGTCCAACGGCCAGTCCGATGACCGTTCCCCGCAGACCCTGCCCCAGGACGCGGTTCAACACAGCCCGCATGCTGGCGCCCAGCGCCATTCGAATCCCGATCTCGCGAGTCCGCTGCGCAACCGCGTAGGCCATGGTTGCGTACAGGCCGGCGGCGGCGAGCAGAAGCGCTATCAGACCCAGAGCCGACATTAGACGCGCGGCCAATTTCTGCGGCAGGAGCGTCACATCGGTCCACTCCTTGAGCGGCATGGGCTGCATCGCCATCGCGTCGGGATCCAAGGCCATAGCCTCCCGGCGCAGGATGGGAATGGCGGTTTGCGGATCTCCGGTCGTGCGCACGACGAAATAAACATTCGCGCTCGAGTTGCGGCTGTAAATCATCGGCGAGTAGAAGTAAGGCACCGCGGATTCGGCCGGATCGAAATGTTTGCTGTCGCGAGCCATGCCAACAATCGTCCGCCACTTCCCCCAGGCAAATACACGCCGCCCGAGCGGACTAGCCGCGCCGTAGAATTTCCTGGCGAATGCCTGGCTCACGATCAGCACCGGAGGCCGGTCAGGTGTGTCCCGGTCGTTGAAGCCGCGCCCTTCCACAAGCGGAATCCCCAGCGTGTCCAGATAACCGGGAGCGATCAGGTTCTCGCTGACCATCATCAGGTCTTCCTTCTGTGGTGTGTATCCTTCCACTTGTACCGTGGTGTATGGTCCTGCATTGGAGCCCAGAGGCGCGTAGTCGCCATAACCCGCACTCAACACTCCAGGCGCGGATGTTACTCTGTCTGAGAGATTGCGAAAGAACTGGTGCATTTGTTCCGGGGAGTAGCGTGAAGCGGACACATAGAATCGCGCCAGTAGCACATTGTCCCGGTCAAACCCCGGATGGATGCCGCGGGCGTTGCGAAAACTCTGGAGAAACAGCACTGCGGTAACCAGTGACACGGACGCCAGGGCAACCTGCGACATCACCAGCAGGCTTTGAGTTCGAAACGACTGTCTTCCTTGCAGCATGCCTCGCCCGCCTTCTTTCAACGTCGTGTTCACGTCCGCCCGCAGGGACAACAACAAAGGGGCAAGCGTGGAAAGCAAGACCACCACCAATGCCGCGGAAGCTGAGAACGCGAGAATGCGGGAATCCGGAGTAACTTCGACGGCCAAAGGAACACCGATTTGCGGGACCAGCGCCGGCAACAGGTCGGCCATCCAGAAGGCCAGCGGCAGACCCGCCGAAAGGCCCGCGACCGCCAGAGGCAGCGTTTCGCCGATCAGCATTCCTGCGAGCCGCCAGCGTCCTGCGCCAAGGGCCAGCCGTAAACTTAGTTCCCGCATACGCGAAACCGAACGGGCCAGAAGTAAGTTCGCCAGATTGGCGCAGACAATTAAGAGGACCAGGAGAGAAACCGCCATCAGGATTCGGAGGGGCAAGCGCAGCAGCGCCGCCGCGCCGGACCGCATCTCACCGACAGAAACCACAGTGGCAGAGACATTACGGTTCGTGGTGGGATACATCACTGCCAGTTGCCGAGCCGTCGCCTCAGCCTCGGCGCGGCATTCCGCGATGGCGACGCGCGGTGGGAGCCGCAGCAGCACATCCAGTCCGCGGACCCCGCGATCCGTCAAAGTTTTGGCGCCTAACCCGAGTTCCGCGCTCATCGTCAGCGGCACCCATAAGTCCGAACGTAAGCCGGTGACGGTACCCCGAAAGTCAGGCGGGGTTACTCCAATCACAGTCAGTTCCCGGCGGTTCACGCGCAGCGTCTTTCCCAGCGAAGCGGGCTGTCCCCCCAGGCGGTCGCGCCAGAACGAGTAACTCACGACAACCACCGGGCAGGTACCAGCACTATCGCCGCACTGCTGAGTGGAGAAGGCGTTCCCGATCCATGGCCGCACACCCAGCACATCGAAGTAGTTCGAGGAAACCGCCTCGCCCCAAACCGGTTTTCCATCGGCGACATATCCGGCGCTGAACACCTGCTCCTGACGCGCCGCCATCCCCGCAGTGGTCTTCATATGATCTCGAAAGTCCTGATATTCGCGGTACGCGAGGCGAGTAGCTCCCGAGGGAGCACCAGCCGTCACCAGTTCGAGCGCCGCCAACCCGTCAGCCGCCGGAACAGCGGGGAACGGCCGCAACAGGATGGTGTCAATCCAACTGAACACCGTCGTCGTGGAGGCGATGCCGATGGCGAGCGTGGAAACCGCAACCAAAGTGAAGCCGGGGTGCTTGGCCAGCAGGCGAACACCGTGCCGGAAATCGGAAACAAGTGTGTGCATTGCGATAAGTCCCGAATCAACGAATGCACGCGGAGTGCCACGACACATCACAGAGATTCCGCAGCTCACGGGCTGCGGAAGTGTTCGCAGTTGGGATTCAGTGCCCTCCAGCGGAAGTTCGCGACAGGCGTGACCTATGCGAAATCACCCACCGCGGCAATGAATGTAACTGGGGGATGTCACGCACCTCGCGACAGGAGCGTAGGCCACCACTTACTCGGAGGCCGCTGCGCAGACTTTACGAATGATGGACCCGGCAGTTTGAGCGGGGTCTCTCACCGACGCTGCCGGGCGGCGTTTTGGGAAGGGCCATTCCGCCTCAGCGTACGGTAGGCCAAGGCGCTTGGTACGACTCCAGTCGGTGCTCCTCGTCGTCCTCCAGACTGCTGAACAAGTCGAGACCCGTGCGAAGTTCCACTTCCTCAACACTCACGAAGAACTGGCTCATCGGATGCGAAGTGGGTGTGTTTGGAACGATTGCCGCATACATCATCCGGCGGCCCGACTGCTCCACCAGCACGGCCTTGAAGAAGTGCGTAGGTACTGCCACTCCGCCCTTCCCAATGACGCCCGCGTCGTGGTCGAAGACTGGACCGCTGAACACGTGGATCACATCTGCGTCGCGAGCCAGGCGGCGGATTGCGTTTTCCAGTCTCACCCACGGACCGCCGTTGACGCTCTGTAACTGGGGAACCGCGTTGGACAGCACGTAAGTCGAGTGCAGGGCTTCTGTCGACCAAGCGAAGTCCGCGGCGGGCGCCATGTGGCCACGGGAGTAACCGCTGCCGGCGTAGTCCGAGTCAGTGGCGCCGGTGTGGGTAAGCTGTGTGTCACGGCGGAATCGCGGACGGCCCGTTGCGTGGCTTCTGAGATGCTCCGGCTTCAGCTCATAACCCACCCACACGGGCACTTTAAGATTAGCGCTATGGCAGAGGACGAAATAAGTGCGGTCGGCCAGTTCTTCTCCTCTCTCGTTACAGGCCGGAACCCCATGGCGGCTGGATTGAGCCATCAGTACCACTGGGAGAACCATGAGTAGAAGTGCTTTTTCGTGTGCCATCACTTATTATATCGGCTGGTTTCCGAGTTAGTATTATGGAGCGCGCAAAGATAGTTACAAAAAATACCACACGGAAGATATGTTCTCGCCGGTCACTCAACCCCGAACTTCCTCCCCGACTAACGAAAAGGGGGAGAGGTACACGTGAACGCAGAGAGTTCAAGCCGAAGGCTCTTCTTTCCTGGTAACTCCGTGCAGTAAGGGCAACCAGGAGTACAGCGAAGCAAGCGCAGAGGCACGACACGATTCCAACTCACTGGTCTTCGCGCCGGCCGCCCGGTTTCAGCAGTTCAATCTTGGGCTCTGAGCAGGAATCTGTAGCGATGTGCGAATGGTGCGGCTTTTTTGAGAGGAGGCACTTCGGGTAGACTGTGAG
>JAEUQE010000326.1 GCA_016789785.1 Bryobacterales bacterium | reverse complement strand
CACGCATCAGCAGTGTGCATACGCTCGACGCCGCGCCGAAAGGCAGACTCGCGGCGATGGCGAGGAGCGCGCGCACCACGGCGTACTCGGCAAGATTGCGCGCCGCGCTGCGAGTCGTGCTGCGAGTGGCGCCACGGCTCGCGTTGCCGCCCGATGCCCCACCCGGCGTCCCATTCCTTGCAGGCAAGCTCTTATTGTAACGGGCGCGAACGTCACCTCTTTGCAATCCCTCTTTGAGGCGCCTCGCCGTTTGGGCCGCGCGGTTCGCGAAACAGCACCCGCACCGGACCCACCCAGCCGGGCGCGATGCCAACGCGTTCCACTTCGATGCGCGGATCAAGGTAACGCAGGATCCGTTCATTGGTCGAGTGAAAGCGCATGGCGGGCGCGACGAGCAGCAGCTTCGGAAGTTGAGGGGAAAGCGCGATGCCTGGAAAATACCCATGGCGCTGGAAATCGCCGCGTTCCAGGTGCCAGCGAACCCGAATCCAGTAATCGAGCGCCTGCAGCGGGAGATGAATCGATTCGGTTGCCTTCAATTCGAGAATCGTCAGCCGTCCCCCGAGGCTGACGCCGAGCAGATCCACGATTCCGCGGTCGCATCCGGCAAACGCCGGCACCTGCCCGTAGACCGGCTCGGCATGGAGATCGGCCTCGATCTGGCGAAGCTGGCCGCGGATCTGCTCTTCGATCACGGCCTCGGGTTCGAGTGCACCCACGGAGGAAGCTCCGGCCGCCAAGGGTTCGACGTGCGTATCGAGGTTGCCGCAATCGGTGTAGTCTACTTTCGAACAATGCCCCGATTTGCTGTACTCAAACAGCGTCCATTGCGCGGCGTTCGCGTCGAGCCAGCACATGCGGAGCGCGGTCACCTGCGCATGACCCTGCGGGACAAAGATGGCGAGCCCCTGGACGTGCGCGGCGCGGCCTCCCGAGATGCGCTGCTCGCGGGCGCGCAGATAGTCGAGCCAGATCAACCCGAAGCTGAGCACGGCATCGACGTCCGAGTTAGGCGGCGCCGCGATCACCGCAATCGCCGCCGTCCCCTGGCGCAGCAACGCGCGCGGATAGGCCGGACTCAGGCTTTCCTGCAGGTTGGCTTCGGTCGACTCCTCGGCGATGCGGAAGCCGGGAAACTCGCGCTGAAGCATGCGCCGGAACACCGCGCCGAACGCCTGCCGCTTGCCCTTCTCCTGGATTCCACCGTTGGCCGGACGGGCCGCATCAAAGAGTGTGAGGATGCTTTCGCGCCCGCCAAAGCGCTCCGCCACCAATTCGAGACGGTCACGGGTTTGGGATTTGACGCGGACGATGCGGCGTGAGAGGAAACGGTCCTCCTCCCACGCTTCGAATGAAAGCCATCGCCCCCGATTTTCGAGCCGCAGTCTCTCCTCCGAGATTGCGATTGCGGGCTCCCCGAATTCAAGCACTCTCGGACTGCGGGCGGCTTCAACGAACCGCCGGCATGCCGAGTGCGCTTCCTCCGACGGACTTCGGGGAAACGCAAAAGCAACTGCGGCCACCTACAATAGATTCGGAGGGATATGGCGAAAGCTTTAGCGCTGCCCGGCATTCACAGGCGAATCCGACCGATCCGCGGGCGGCAGGCGGCGCCGTTCCCAGGCCCGGGACCGATGAGTGCCGGCGATTGTTGGAGGAATCCGTAGGGACATGGATCAGACCCCAGCTCATACCGCCTCGACACAGGCCAGCTCAGCGTCAGTTGAGCCCGGCACCCTCGCAGCGAATCTTGCCTCGGTGGAGGAGCGCATCCTCAATGCCGTCGCGCGCTGCGGCCGCACCCGCGGCGAGATCCGGCTGATGGCCGTGACGAAAGTGTTTCCGGCACAGGCCATCCTCGACGCTTATGCGCTCGGCCTCCGCGATTTCGGCGAAAACTATGTTCAGGAGTTCGAAGGCAAGCACGGCGCCGTCGCACACCTGGAAGGCGCCCGCTTTCATTTCATCGGCCACCTGCAATCGAATAAGAGCCGCCGCGCCGCCGAGATCTTCCATACCATCCAAACCGTCGACTCGGCCAAACTCGCCCGCCGCCTGAACGAGCCGGGCAGCCCGCTCGACGTCATGATCGAAGTGAAACTCTCCCCTGAGCAATCGAAGGCGGGCGCCGCGCCGGAAGAACTCCCCGCGCTGATTGAGGCGATCGCCCAGTGCCCGAACCTGACACTGCTCGGCCTCATGACCATGCCGCCCTGGGATGAGAATCCCGAGGCCGCGCGGCCCTACTTCCGCGAACTGAAGCAACTCGCCGATGCGCACTCGCTGAAACATTTGTCCATGGGAATGTCGCATGATTTCGAGGCGGCGATTGAAGAAGGCTCGACGCTGATTCGCGTCGGCACGGCGCTATTCGGGCGGCGTGTGAAGAAGTGACGCTTGGATATCACGCCCCGCTGCCGCCGGCGCCGACAGGCGTGGCGGAATACGCGCGCGATCTGCTCGACGCCCTTCAGCGGACGCAGGCTCAGGACACGGTCGTGGTGGGCGCCGGGAACGCCGGCGTGCAGCTTTGCCAGTTGGGCAACAATCCGCTGCACAAGCCGGCGCACGAGGCCCTTGAAAGAGCGAGCGGACGCAAACTGGTCCTGCTGCACGACGCGAATCTGCATCACTACTATCTCGGAATCCGCGGCCGCGATGCCTATGTGAACGAGTTCTGCGCGCAGTATGGGGAGTGGCATCGTGGTTTCGCGGAGCAGCTTTGGCAGGAGCGCGCACGATCGGGCTCCGATCCACGCTACTTCGAATACGCCATGCTGGCCGGCGTGGCCTCGCGTGCCGGCGCTATCGTGGTCCATAACCCTGAAGCGCGCCGCAGAGTCCTGGCGCAGGCGCCCAACGCGGAGGTGCACATTGTCCCCCACTACTTCCGGCGCGCCCACGAACCCGAGCCATGGCGCATCCTCGATCTGCGCGCTTCGCTTGGACTGACCGGCACCGATACGCTCTTCGCCGTGTTCGGGCATCTTCGCGAGTCGAAGCGCGTGATTCCGATCCTGCGCGCCTTTGCCCGCGCCCGCGCCCGCAATCCGCGAATCTACCTTCTGATCGTTGGCGAGCCGGTGTCGGCGGAATACGCCAGGACGCTCGAGTTCGCCGCCGATCAGCAAGGTGTGATCCGCAGGGGGTATCTTCCCGAGGCTGAATTCTGGCTCTACGCGCACGCGGTGGATGCCTGCATCAACCTGCGCTATCCGAGTTGCGGCGAGAGTTCGGGGATTGCGGTGAAGCTGATGGGTCTGGGGAAACCTGTGTTATTGACTGGCGGCGAATCGGAGTTCCCGCCGGGCTCGTTCGTGCCTGTGGATGCCGGCCCGGCGGAAGAGGAAATGGTTGCGGAGTGGATGTTGCTGCTCGCCGCGGACCGCCGCCTGCGCGACCGCATCGGCTGGAACGCTGCGAACCATGTTGCGAAGCATCACGGGCTGGACGGCGTCGCGCAGCGCATCTGGGGGATTGCGAGGAGTCTGCAGGCGGCGGCGGTGGGCCGTCAGAAGTAGAGTTTCAACGCAAACTGCAATACGCGTGCATCGCGGCTTCCGGTCACGGCGCCGAAGCTGTTCTGCGTGGGATCCACACCCGCATTCGTCGTCGTCAATGCAGTGCCGAGGGTTGTGAAACTGGGGTGATTGGGCGCGTTGAAGAACTCGGCGCGGAACTGGAAGTAACGCCTGGTCTCGTCTAGGTAGAAGTTCTTCATCATGGATGCATCCCAGCGGTTGATGCCGGGACGCCGCAGCGAGTTGCGGCCGAGATTGCCGAACGTTCCCGATGCCGGCCGGCCAAAGGATGCCACGCTGAACCACTGCTCGACGGTGCGCGGATAGGTGACCGGAGCGATCAGCAGCGGGCGCTGGTTCTGTGTCCCACCGATGCCCGCCACGTCCTGCGACATCACCACGTCGAACGGCGGGCCGGAGTTGATACGCGTAATGCCCGAGATCTGCCAGCCATTGAGCGCGAAGCCCGCCATCCGGTGGCGCGTGATGCGCGGACTCTCGAAGATGTAGCTTGCGGTGAGGATGTGCGTGCGGTCGAAGTCGGAGACGCCGCGCTCAATCGCAGCGTTCTTGGTGTTCGGCGGAACGTCGGAGCCGCCACGGTCGCTGGAGGCATTGTCGATGCTCTTGGAGAACGTGTAGGCGGTGGTAACCGTGAACCGCCGCGCGAGACGCCGCGTGAAGTTCACCTGCAGCGAGTTGTAGTTGGAGTTCGCCGTGGGTTGCCGTTCGGTGATGGATCCGTAGCCCGCAAACGGGCGGACCGCGTTGACGTTGATTCCGTTGGTGGCTGGACGCGGTTCGGGATTATTCAGATTGAGCGGGCGCAGCAGGTGCGTGCCCTTGTTGGCGACGTAGGAGATCTTGATCAGAGAGCGCCTGGCGAGTTCGTGCTCCACTCCGATTCCCCACTGCTGCACATAGGGAGCGGCGAGCGGCGACGCCATCACGGTAAGCGACGGAGCGGGTTCGCCGGCGAGTGTACCGCCTCCGGATGGATCGGCGAAGGGAGGAAGGTTGATGGTGACCGAGCGGTTGAACGGCGCGTTGTCGAAGGCATTGTTGATGAACGATCCGATCAAGGGCCGTGTGTAGTTGATGCCATAGCCGCCGCGCACCGCGGTCCGCTTGCGCCCGGTGACGTCCCAGGCAAAGCCAAAGCGCGGCGCGAACAGACCATGCAGGTTGTTGGTGATGAACTTACCGAACGGTGAGTTCTGGCCGGCGATGATGATGCCGTTCAGTGGATCGCCGGTGTTGGGTACGCGCTGCCCGTTGGCCGGGTTGATGCGCACGGCGCGCGCCGGGTCGAAACGCGAAGGCAGGAAATTGGTCAAGACATTTTCGGTGTCCCATGGATTGATGTAAGAGGAGTAGCGGACGCCGTAGTTCAGGGTCAGGCGCGGGTGGATGCGGAAGTCGTCCTGCAGGAAGGCCTCGGCCATGGCGAATCGCGCATGCGAGACGACGGCGCGTTCCGCTTCCGAGTAAGTGTTGGGCAGACCGAGCAGCGCGTTCGCCACCGGATGGCGCGAGAAGTTCGTGGTGAATGCGTACTGGCCGTTGGTGAGCGGGCCGGTGGGATTTTCGCGGTTTCCGCCATAGGAGACCACCACGCCCATCTTCACCGTGTGGGCGCCGGCGACGCGGGTCATGTTGGAGGAGACGTCGAAATTGAACAGGTTCTTGAGCCAAGGCCGGCCGATGTTGAGCACCGCGTAGTTACCGCCGAGAGAGAGGTTGGGGATGGTGGTGTTGCCATTCTCGAAGAGCTTTGGGAGGTCGATTCCAAGGGCCTTGCGATCGACGTCCGGGTTTGCCGGATCGAGCGTGATGCGGCGGGCGGAATAGGTCGCCACGGTCTCGCTGAGCCATCCCACGCCGAGCACTTTCGTGATGTTGAGATTCACGTTGCGGCCGTCGACGTTGGCCTCGGTCGAGTTGAGGCCGGGAAAGCGCGTGGTGACCTGCGTGGTCTGCCATCCGCCGTAAGGGTTCTTGACGTCGGAGATATCGAAGGTGACGCGGCCATAAATGCGGAAGGAGTCCGAGAAGTTGTGATCGAGGCGCAGCATGTATTCGCGCCAGAACTGGGTGGCCCCGGCGGCGCTGGTGTAGTTGAGCGTTCCAGGGCCGCGGAAATTGGGCTCGGGATAGAGGGCGAGCAGTTTGCGGGCGGACGGATCGATGCGTGAAGCGGGAATCTTGCGGTCGGGCCAGGGCGCGAGCGTATCGGGATCAATGACCGCGGTTGCGGCGAGATTGGAGAAGTCGCCGTTGCGGTGGCCCGGCTCGGGAACCTGCGTGTTCACCGCTTCGCCGCGCGTGTGGATGCGGTTGAACTCCTGGGTCCAGAAGAAGAACGTCTTTCTGCGGTCCTTGTTGTAGCCGGGGAATCGCAGCGGTCCATGCAGGTTGTAGCCGAAGTTATTCAGCTTGAGGGGCAGCACCTGGCGCGTCAGGTAGTCGCGCGCATCGAAGATGTCGTTGCGGTGGAAGTAGTAAGCCGAGCCTTTGTAGTTCTTCGTGCCGCCGCGCGTGACCACGTTCACCTGCGAGAAACCGCCGCGGCCATATTCAGCGGCGAAGGTGGAAGTGACGACTTTGAATTCGGCGATGGTGTCGACACTGGTGAAGGTGTTGAGCGAACCGGAGCCGACGATGACATCGGAGTTGGTGCCGCCGTCGATGCTGAAGGCGGAGGCGGAACTGCGTGCGCCGTTGATTGAGATGTTGGGTGGTGTGTTGGGATCGACGCGGTCGGGCAAGTCGGAGGAGACGCCGGGCATCAGTTCAATGAGCGACATGAAACTGCGGCCGTTGAGCTGGAGTTCGCGGACCTGTTCGCCGGAGATGATCCCGCCCTGCTCGCTCGATTCGGTGGAGACGAGGGTGGCGGAGTCGGCGACTTCGATGGTTTGGGTGATGTCGCCGACGTTGAGCTTGAAGTCGGCACGGATGCGGTCGCCGATGTGAAGGAGGATGTCCTGCTGGCGGGCGGGCTTGAATCCCGCGGCGGTGACGTCGACCGAGTAGGAGCCGATTTGCAGTGCGGTGAGTGTGTATTCGCCTTCGGCGAGCGTCTTCACGCGGCGTTGCGCGCCGGTTTCGGTATGGGTGGCGACCACGTCGGCCCCGGCGACCGCGGCGCCGGAAGCGTCCTTCACAAGGCCGGTGATGGTGGCGGTGACTTCCTGGGCGGGCAGCGGGAGCGCCAGAAGGAGATACGCAAGCAGCGCTGTGGCGAGAGGCATGCCGGCGGGCAGGATTCGAGTTCGCGCCATGTTTGGGCGTTGAGTATAGCATGTCGCGGAATCGGGGATGATGCCGCTATGCCCGCCGAGCGCTACGGCCGCGAACAGGGGCATGGCACGATGGCCGTAGCCATGGGTTTCGAGGTTCGCGACGTGTTCGAGAACGGAGGCGTCGCGCGACAGGGCCGAAAGTACGGTGAGCCGAAAGATCTCATAGCGCGCCGTGAAAGGGTCACTTTGACAGAGGCGTTGAATGTGTTCCAGCGCCTGTTCATTGCGGCCGTGGTGTTGATGGACGGAGGCGAGATTGAACAGCGCCTCGCGGGTGATTGGGCGCCTTGAAGAACTCGGCGCGGAGCAATCCCAGCGGTTGATGCCGGAACGCCGCAGCGAGTTGCGGCTGAGATTGCCGAACGACGAAAGCCGCGCTGTACGCGAGGGCCGGTGTGCCGGAGTATTGGGTGGTGGATCTGAACGGGCGGCGGATCGTGGTGCATCGTGATCCGCGGGACGGCGCCTACGCGACGGTGTCGGCTTACGCGGAGAGCGAGGAGATTCGTCCGTTGGACGCGCCGGAGGGTGGGGTCGCGGTGGGGATCCTTTTGTGACGAAGCCTATAGGGCTTGCGAATGCGCCAGCAGCACGGTTTCCAGTTCCGTGAGCAGATTCAGGTGCACGTCGGTCGGAACCGGAGCTTCCGAGAAGAACCGCGCCTGATTGAAATCCGTGCCCGCTTCATACTCGAGCGTGAACACCTTGCTGGCCGGTCCGGCGCCGAAACGCAGCGAACTGACCCGGAAGTCCAGTCCCGTAGCCGAATGGAGCGAGGGCCG
>JAEUQE010000325.1:4261-7619 GCA_016789785.1 Bryobacterales bacterium | reverse complement strand
GATAAAGTTCACGCGCAAGGCGCTGGGCAACCGGATTCACAAGGCTCCGGCCCGCCTCATCCACCATCACACGGCCCCGGCGAGCCGGATCGGGATCATTCGGATTGAACAGCGGGAAGTTGCGGTACTGGTAGATGAAGTTCGTTGCGCTCGCCGGCAAAGCCGGATTGAACGACGGGTTCGGACGAAGTGCGAGTGTGCCGTCCGTACGCCGTTGGAACTGGTTGTAAAGCAGCGCCCACGGCTCAGAGCGCACCGTGCCATTCGCATTGCGGAAGTAGACGAAGGACTGCGAGAAGTCGCCGCTGATCTCGCGCTCGGTTGGGACGCGGATGTTCGTTGGACCACCGGGGTTCGACGCAAGCTGCCGCGTCGGCTCAAAGCTGAACATGAAGAACGTGCGGTCTTTGCCTTTGTAGACCTTCGGAAGATACACGGGGCCCGTGATCACCGCGCCTACCTGCTGGCGCCGCAGCGGCGGACGATTGTCGAAATTCGTCACCGCGGTGCGCTGCGTGTCGAACGGATTTGCAGTGAAGGCGCGCTGACGGTGGAACCAAAACAAGGTGCCATGAAGTTGATTCGAGCCCGACTTCGTTGTCTGCTGAATGATGGCTCCGCCGGCCTGTGCGAATTGCGCCGAGTAGTTGGCCTGCTGCACGCTGAACTCTTGAATCGTGTCCGGTGAAAAGGAGATGGACATGCGCGCCAGCGCGATGGATGTGACGTTGGCGCCGTCCGCCTGGAACTGAGTGGAGCCGACGCGCCCGCCGTTGATGGCGAGTTCGCGTCCGGGAACCGGCTCATTGGTTGTGAGTTCACTGAATTCCGTTCCGGCGGAACCTCCCACGCCCGGCAGCGTCAGTGCCAGTTCCAGCGTGTTGCGGCCGTTCAACGGAAGCTCGTTGATGGTGCGTTGATCCACGGTCTGTTGCACCGCGCCGGAATAGGTTTGGATGAGCGGCGATTCGCTGGTGACGGTGACTTCCTGCTGCACTGAGCCCGGCTGCAACACGATATCCAGGGTTACGATGGCCGAGGTATCCACCTTGATGTCAGTAACGGTTTTCTTCTGAAAGCCCGGCGCCTCCACCGCGACGCTGTAGGTCACCGGCTGTAGGGCCGCTGCCACATACTGCCCCTGCTCATTGGTGGTGAGGCTGAGTTGTTGATTCGTGCCGCTGTTCGTGATGATGACCTTCGCGCCGGCGATCACACCACTGGTGCTGTCAGTGACCACACCCCGGATGGAACCGAAGTTGGACTGGCCCACCGCGGACACTGCGAACGCGGCGAGCATGAAAAATGCTCCGGTGAAACGTTTCATTCTGGACCCCATGTCGTTACTTGTAGCGCAGTCTGCAAAGGAACACAAGGTCAGTTCTTCGGCCTCAGTTCCATCTCCACCTCAATCTCAATCGACTCGCCGCTGGCATTCAGTCGAATGGGATCGGAACCTTGAAGCTCGGCTCCGGGCGGCCTGATGATATCGATGTTCATCACTCCGCGCGCGGACTCCAACTTGTTGCCGCTGCGCCGCAACCCACCGTCCGAGGCATGGTCGCCAACATTGATTTGCCACGTGTAGACGTGGGGTTGCGTTCCGCGAATCCGGTCGGACATGCCGATACGCGCACGGTTGCCACCCAGGAAATCAACCTTCATGGTCCGAGTCACCGCGACGCCAAGCCGCTCGTACTGGCTTCCTCCATCGACGCTGATCATGCCGCCATCTTTGTGAACTCCGAAACTCATGATGGCTCCCGCCCCCTTCGCCGTGCCGTAACGGCCGTCCACCAACAGCGTTGTGAAGTTCGCCGCGTCGCGGGTCTTCTCGGGGCCACCGGCGAAGCTTCGACCATACGCGAACACGTGCCACTGCAGGGCCTCGGGTTGATCCCACGCATGGCTGTGCCACTTCGCGTCCGCATGCATCGAGATCAGAATGTCGTCGGCGTCCTGCCAGCGGTTGCGGAATAGCGCGAGTCCACCGCTTTCGACAATGGCCTTGGGAAACACGGGCGAAGGATCACGCTCCGGGGTGTTCGCGGGATAGCAGATCATCGCCCATACCTGGCCTTCGCGGCGAGGATCGAAACGCAGTTCCTCGGAACCCGGAGCGAAGCGTCCCATGTGACGGTCGTACCACCATTGAAAGTACGGAAGCTGATCCTTCGGCGTGAATGCGAACAACAGGCTCGCCCAACCTTCATCGCCGATTCCGGGACCACTCACCCCGGACATCATCCAGATACGCCCACCGTTCGGCGCAAGGGCGAACGTGCCCGAGTACATCGCCTGCTTCCACCATGCATGGCGGGAGGCTTCCGCATCGAGATCGTGATCGCCGATCGAGCGCAATGCAAGTATCGCCCGCAGCAGAAAGATGCCCCCGTAGGCGGTGTAGCCGATGCCCTCTTGCGACACGCCCAATTCATCCATGTTCTGCATGTGCCGGTGAAGGTCAGCTTTGATCAGGGCGTAGCGTTCGGCGCGCTCCTTCTCCAGTCCGAGTGCGATCATCTCGATGAGTTCGCCGCCGCGGCAAACGGCGACCCAGTTCGAGCCTTTGTGCGCAGCCTCAACATTGGCGTGCCGGAACCTGGGCCACGAATCGAGCCCCGCTCTGAGCTTCGCCGCTACCCACGACTTCTGATCCTCACTCCATGCTTCACCGCACCAGTCATACGCGTAGGCAAATCCGCTGCCAACGGTTGCGCGCGCAAGACCGTAGCCTTGATCGGGCAGTAGCGAATCCGAATTGGCGCCCGCATAGACTTGTTGAAGCGATTGCCACGCGACTTCGCAATACCTTGCCTCCTTCGTCATCTGAAACAGAAACGCTGCGGACGTGGCCTGATAGGCCTTGCCATAGTTATCGCCGGCTGCGATCTTTGCACCGTCGACCTTACGCTTCAAGAGGTCGAGCATGGATGCATGGGCGGAGCCCTTGGTTGCGCTGATGCGCCGCAGTTCCTGTACCGTCTCGTGTGTCAGGATCAGGCGCGGAGCCGCCGTCATCATCCATTCACAAGCGAAGATCAGTAGGAGCACACGCGTCATGCTGCGATTATGGCGTATTGCGGAAGCGGTGCGGTCTCGGATGCGGCGCCACTCAAAGGCAGGGTCACGACGGTCATGGGCGATTGCGGCGTGTCGCGCCGGACGCCCGCGTGCGCTGAACTGTCGGCGGCGCGGATGCTCCCCACGCACCAGCAAGCAAGAGAATTCTTGTGGAGCACTGGTCCTCACACGCGGGCACTGGCAAGATCACGCTGGTCGTGCGCGATTGCGGCGTGTCGCGCCGGACGCCCGCGTGCGCTGACCCGTCAGCCACGCGGGTGCTCTCCACGCACAA
>JAEUQE010000325.1:0-4162 GCA_016789785.1 Bryobacterales bacterium | reverse complement strand
AGCAAGCAAGAGAATTCTTGTGGAGCACGGGTCCTCACACGCGGGCACAGGCAAAGATCACGCGCGTCATGCGCGATTGCGGCGTGTCGCGCCGGACGGCCGCGTGCGCTGAACTGTCGGCGACGCGGGTGCTCTCCACGCACAAGCAAGCAAGAGAATTCTTGTGGAGCACGGGTCCTCACACGCGGGCACAGGCAAAGATCACGCGCGTCATGCGCGATCGTGCGTGTCACGCCGGACGCATCGCTGACCCGGCGCCGGCACCGATGCTCTCCACACACCAACAACTGCCAGTCTTGCGGATGCTGGCTCCGATCAGTTAGCCTCGGTAGTGGAGGATTGGCCGAGTGGTTTAAGGCGGCGGTCTTGAAAACCGTTAGCGGGGTGACTCGCTCGGGGGTTCGAATCCCTCATCCTCCGCCACCTTTGCCGAAGGGCACTCCCTCGCATGGCATCGAATCCCACCGCTCCGCTGGAAGGCGTTTTCCGTCTTCAGTTCTCTTTCGATCTCGGCGAGGAGATTGCACTCGATGAGCTTCGCGAACTGCTGAAACTGGAAAAGCCGGGCCGCGAGCCCGGGTTTCGGCGTCTGGCGCCCGACTACATGCGCTTTGAACGTCCGCCGCTCGAAGAGCGTCTGCCGGCATTGAAGCTTGCAACAGGTGAGCATTTTCCAGCCCGCATTCGCTACTTCCACTACGGCGTGATTTCGATTGAACTCGAACTGCCGTTCCAATGCGACTGGGCCGGACTGATCCATCTTGCGGCGAAGTGGATTGATGAACCCGCACTGGAATCCGTAGCCGAGGAGACCGCGCGCCGGCAGGCGCAGCGTATCGCGAAAACGATTCGCCGCCCCGCAACGCAACTGCTGAGCGAGGATTACACGGTGATCGAATTACGCCGTGCTCTCAGCGAAGACAGTGCCGCCCTCACGTCCAGCCAACTGCTTTCCCGCCACGGCAGCGCCATCGCACAGGTAGTTCGCGGCGAGCCCAACACACTCAGCGAATCGGAGTGCGGCGAGGTCTTGAAGAACTCGATTTCATACTCGCCGAACGATTTGCTGGTGGTCGGATGGAGTGCCGCGCTCGTGTATGAAGCGCAGTCGGAGGACCCGGAGCCGACCATCGCGCTGCTCGAATACGCCAACACCCAATTGCTCGAGTTTCGCTACTACGATCAGATTCTCTCCTCGGTGCTCGATCAGATCTACAAGCTGCTCAAGAGGCGCGCTGGTGTCTTTGGGCGCTGGCGAATGGCCCGCGAAGCCGAGCGTCTGAATGCAATGGTGGTGGAGATCCGCGAACTCACAGAGCGTGCCGACCATGCCATCAAGTTCCTCAGCGACGTGTTCTATGCGCGCATGTACAAGATGGCCGCGGCACGCATCGGCGTCGCCGACTACCGCCAGCTTGTCGACGACAAGCTTCGCACCGCGAATGAACTGTACCGGTTCCTGATGGATGAGACACACCATGGCCGCGCGTTTGTGCTGGAGTTGATGGTGGTGATTATCCTCATCATCGACTTGATCTACCTGTTCCGGGGGAAGACCTGATGCTGACACCGATCAAAGCCACCATCGACGAGATCCGCGCCCGTTTCGACAGGGATGTGGAGCGCTTCTCCAATCTGGAAACCGGCCAGACTGCGATGATGGATTCGCGGGTGCTGCTGGACGCGGTTGCCGATGCCGCCGAGGCAACCGTTCCTCACGCGAAGTCGCTGCTCGATATCGGATGTGGAGCGGGCAACTTCACCTTGATCCTGCTGGAGCGCATTCCCACCATCGAGCACATCACGCTGAATGACCTGAGCCGCCCGATGCTTGATCGCGCGCAGCAGCGGATCCCGAAGCCCACCACGGCGCTCCAAGGCAACATCCTCGATATCGATCTCGAAGCGGGACAGTATGACCTCATCGTTGCAGCCGGTGTTCTCCATCACATGCGCAGCGATGCGGAGTGGGAACGCGCCTTCCAAAACATTTGCCGCAGTCTTCGTTCCGGCGGTGCGTTCTGGATTTCCGATATGGTTCGCCATGAAAACCCGAAGCTGCAAGCGAAGATGTGGGAACGCTATGGCGAATATCTGACCTCGCTGAAGGATGCCGACTACCGCGATCATGTATTCTCGTACATTGCGCATGAAGACACGCCGCACACCATCAACTTTCAGCTCGATCTGCTGCGGCGCAACGGCCTCATCGAGTGCGACGTGGTCCACAAGCGCAACTGTTTCGCCGTGTTTGGCGGTGTGAAGGCCTGAGGATTTCATGATCGACGCACATCATCATTTCTGGCGCTACTCGCCGGCGGAATACGGTTGGATCGGCAACCATATGCGGGTGCTGCGCCGAGACTATCTGGCCGCGGATTTGAAGCAGCAGATGGATCAGGCGAAGGTGTCGCAGGCCATTTCCGTGCAAGCCCGCCAGACGGTGGAGGAGACGCGGTTCCTGCTCGACATCGCCAAGCAGAACGCGTTCTTGGCGGGAGTGGTGGGCTGGCTGCCGCTGGCCGACCCGGGCTTTGAACGCATTTTTGAAAGTTATTCCACAGAAATGAAAGTTAAGGGTCTCCGGCACGTGGTTCATGATGAACCCGACGACAACTTCATCCTCCGGCCGGACTTCAATCGAGGCGTGGCGGCGATTCGCAACCGCGTGGTCTACGACATTCTGATCTTCGAAAAGCATCT
Organism: Bryobacterales bacterium; assembly: GCA_016789785.1. The sequence continues at coordinate 1,459 of JAEUQE010000325.1, read as the reverse complement.
GCCGCAGACGATCACGTTTGTGGACCGGCACCCGACGCAGGTGTTTGTTCTGGACCACATCGCGAAGCCGCGCATCAAGGATGCGCTGCTTTCGCCATGGCGCGAGAACATGGTGGAACTGGCGCGACGTCCGAATGTGTACTGCAAGATTTCCGGCATGGCGACCGAAGCGGACTGGTCGGCATGGACGCCGGCGCAACTGAAGCCGTATTTCGAGATCGCGCTCGAAGCGTTCGGGCCGAAGCGTCTGATGTTTGGCTCGGACTGGCCTGTGCTGCGGCTGGCGGGCGAATACGCGCAATGGGCCGATCTGGTACGGCGGTGGGTTGCACCGTTGAGCGCGGATGAGCGAACGCGGATTCTGGAAGGCACGGCGCGCGAAGCATACCGTTTGTAGCGACATGAAAAACTATCGGGCGTTGATCTTTGATCTGGGTGGTGTGATTCTCGGGCTTGATTTCGCGCGAGGCTACCGGCGCATGTCGGAACTATGCGGTATGGCGCCGCAGGACATTCCGAAGCATATCGGCGCGACTGGACTGGTGCCGAAGTTTGAATGCGGCACGATCGCGGCGGGCGAGTTCGTGGAAAAACTCACGCATGTCTTCGACGGCAAGGTCAGCGGCGAGCAATTCGTCGAGATCTGGGGCAGCATCTTCGAGCCGCGGACGCTGCTCCCGGAATCGCTATTCGAAGAACTGAAGCGAAGCTACCGCTTGGTGCTGCTGTCGAACACCAACTCGCTGCACTTCGAGATGATTGAACAACGCTATCCTCTGTTGCGCCACTTTGATGCGCAAGTTCTCTCGTATCGTGTGGGGGCGGCGAAGCCGGACGCCCGGATTTACAGGGCGGCGGTGGATGCGGCCGGTTGCGATGCAGCGGAGTGTTTCTTCACCGACGACGCATTGCCCTATGTGGAAGGGGCGCGGGCGGCGGGCATTGACGGGGAGCAATTTACTTCCTTCGAGGCATTGACGAACGTGTTCGACAGTCGCGGGATTCGCTGGCGGGAGTGAGCATCCTGGGCGACGCTTGCTTTGCGATAGGATCTCCTATATGTTCGCCAAGCTCGCTCTTGCAGTCCTCGCCGTCAGTGTGCCATCAGGCGCCGCGGAGCGCACCATCAGCTTCAATCGCGACATCCGGCCCGTGATGTCCGACACATGTTTCCTGTGCCATGGCCCCGACAAGAACACCCGCGTTGCGAACCTGCGCCTGGATCTGCGCGATGCCGCGCTGGTGAAGACGCGTTCAGGCGTGATTCCGATTGTGCCTGGAAAGCCGGAAGAGAGCGCAATCATCCAAAGGATTTTCGCGAGCGATGCGCGTGTGATGCCGCCAAAACACGCTCACAAAGAACTCACGGCCACGCAAAAAGAGAAGTTCCGCAAGTGGGTGGAAGAAGGCGCCGAGTATGAATCCCACTGGGCGTACATGCCGGTCCGGCGGCCGGCGC
>JAEUQE010000324.1 GCA_016789785.1 Bryobacterales bacterium | reverse complement strand
CATGCAGCGGCAAGCGATCAGATGCCAGCACCCGGGCGCCGGCGGGCCGCGATATGCTCATAGAGATTCTATGCGGTGTCTCATCCCGATCCTCTTTTCCGCGGCCCTCTATGCTCAGGAGATCCCGCGTCCCGAGTATCCTCAGCCTCAATTCCAGCGCGAAGCTTGGCTCAATCTGAACGGCAAGTGGGAATTCGAGTTCGATGACGAGAACGTGGGGCTCGCGCAGAAATGGGCCTCGGGCTCGCGCAAGTTCACGCGCACCATTACGGTACCCTTCGCATTCGAAACGAAGCTCAGCGGTATCGGCGACACCAGCTTTCATCCGTGGATCTGGTACCGGCGCAGCGTCGATCTCCCAGCAGCGTGGAAGGGAAAGCGCGTGCTGCTCCATTTCGGCGCGGTCGACTATCGTGCCATGGTATGGGTGAACGGCCAACTCGCGGGCCAGCACGAAGGCGGCAGCGTTCCGTTCCGCTTCGACATCACCGATCTGTTGGCGGCGGGCCCGAACACCATTACAGTTCGCGCGGAGGATCCGCCGACGGACCGCTTCATCCCGCGCGGCAAGCAATACTGGCAGCCGAAGTCGCAGGGTATCTTCTATACGCGAACGAGCGGCATCTGGCAGACGGTGTGGATGGAAGCGGTCGGCGACAGCTTTCTCGAAAAAGTACGCATCACGCCTTCCCTGAATGGCGCGGTCCGCTTCGATGCGAAGATCCAGCGCCCGAAGGAAGGGCTGGTGCTGCATGCCACCGTCCGCTTCGGCAAAACGGTAGTCACCTCCGGGCAAGTCACGGCCGAGGGCCCGAGGGCCGCGCTCGCTCTCATCGTCGCCGACCCCCGGCAGTGGGACCCAGGGCGGCCGAATCTCTACGATGTAACGTTTGAGCTGCGCGATGAGAACAGCGTGCTCGACCGCGTGCAGTCCTACTATGGCTACCGCCAGGTCACGTCAGAGAACGGGCGCGTCTATCTCAATGGCCGGCCGATGTATCTGAAGATGGTTCTCGACCAGGGCTACTGGCCGGAGTCCACTATCACGCCTCCCAGTGATGAGGCGCTGCAATACGACATTCGCGTGATGAAGGAGATGGGGTTCAACGGAGCGCGCAAGCATCAGAAGGTGGAAGACCCGCGTTTCCTGTATTGGGCCGACAAGATGGGATTCCTGGTGTCTGGCGAGATCGCGAATGCCTATCTTTACGACGAGGACTACGCGGCGCGCTTCACCCGCGAGTGGATGGAAGCGATTGAACGCGACTACAACCATCCGTCGATCATCATGTGGATTCCGATCAACGAGAGTTGGGGCACTCCCAATCCTCGCGATGCGCAGCAGCAGCACCACCTGCGCGCCAACTACTACCTGACAAAGTCGCTGGATCCCACGCGGCTGGTGATCGACAACGATGGTTGGGAGCATACCGACATCACCGATCTGCTTGGCTTCCATGACTACGCGCGTACCGGCGAAGTGCTGTTCGAAAAGTACAAGGACGTGGGCAAGCCCAGCACCGTGTTTCCGCCAAACGGACGCGCCGCCATCATCCCCGGCTATGCGTACAACAACTCGCCGATTTTCCTCTCGGAGTTTGGCGGTATCGCCTACATCGCGCCAGGTTCGAAGGTGCCCGGCGATTCGTGGGGCTACGCCGGCGTCGAGCCCGACCAGAAGGCGGCGATGGCTCGCATGAAAGGACTGTGGGAGGCGATTGCGCGTATTCCCCAGATCATCGGGATTTGTTACACACAACTCACCGATGTGGAGCAGGAGATCAACGGGCTGCTGACTTACGATCGAAAGCCCAAGTTCGATGCGAAGGCGGTGCGTGCGCTGAACGATCTGCTGCGGTAGACACGTTCACTTTGCCGCGGCGCGTTCCACGGCTCGCATCACGCGCAGCAAGTTTCCGCTGTAGATCTTTGCGAGATCCTCGGGCGAATAGCCTTTGTCGAGAAGCGCACGCGTAAGAGCGGGGAACTTGGAGACATCTTCCAGGCCAACAGGCACGCATTGGATCCCATCGAAGTCACTGCCGATGCCTACGTGATTGACACCTACCAGCTTCACCACATGATCGATATGCGCGACCGCGTCGGCGAGCGTTGCAGGCACGATCTTCCGCTTCGTGCCTTTCGGGCCGGTCCAGGGTGAGGTGTCGGCGGATTGTTGCGAGAGGAACTCGCAGCCGAAGTTGATCTGGATCACGCCATCGTTCTTGGCCAGCGCGCGAATCATCTCATCGTTCATATTGCGAGGGATGTTGGAGAGGGCGCGGCAGGAGGAGTGGGATGCGAACACCGGCGCTTTGGTGACGGCCAGCACATCGTAGAACGTCTTGTCGGAGACGTGCGAAATGTCGATCATCATGCCGATGCGGTTCATCTCGCCGACAACTTTGCGTCCGAGCCCGGTGAGGCCATTGTGTTCGGGGATTGCCCCGGAGGAATCCGCCCAGTTGTTGTTGTTGGAGTGGGTCAACGTCATGTAGCGCACGCCGAGCGCATAGAACGACCGCAGCAACCGCAGATCATCCTCGATCGCATGACCGCCTTCAATGCCCATGAGCGCGGCCATCTTGCCTTTCTTGCGGGCGGCCAGTATCTCATCCGCGGTGCCGGCGAACTGGAAGTCGTTCGGATACTTCTCCAGGATGTCGTGGCGCACGGTGTCGATCATCTGCAGCGTACGATGGGCCGCGGTGCTCTCCTTCGCGTAGCTCGCCGCAACGTAGACAGCGAAGAATGTAGCGCCAACGTTGCCCTCTCGCAGACGCGGGATGTCGGTGTGCGTTTTCGAGGAGGGCTTGCCGATGTCGAAGCCTTTCACCGTGTTACTCGTGACATCGTTGTGCGTGTCGATGAGCAGGAGCGAGCGATGAATTCGGGCAGCTTCGGCGTCGGTGTAGCGGCGGGTCTGCGCGTCGAGCGAAGTGAGAATGAGGAATGCGAAGAGGAATCGCATTCCTCATCATAGTTCAGCGTACATCCTCAAGGCGCAACGAACGCTCGCATGAGGAACACCGACATTTGGCCGCGCGTGGTGAATTGATCGGGGCAATAGGCCGTGGCGCTGCAGCCGCTGGTGATCCCTTGCTCGCGCATCTTCTGCACGGCTTCATAGGCGGGGGTAGCGGGAGGAACGTCGGCAAAGGGTGTTGTAGTGGGGAAAGGGAACGACTGTCCAGCACCCACGGCAAGGCGCGCCCGAACGAGGAACAACGCCATCTGCGCACGTGTGACAGGCTCATCAGGACAGTAGTTCGTCGCCGTGCAGCCGCTGGTGATTCCGAGTTCGCGCATCTTTTGAATGTGCCGGTACTGGGGATGCGTGCCCGGCACATCACCGAAATAGGGCGCCGCGGGATGAGTGAAGTTGTCGCCGCCGAGAAGGCTGCGAATGATGAACACCGCCATCTGCCCCCGGGTAGTAACGGCATCGGGACAGTAGTCCGTCGCGTTGCAGCCGGATGTGACGCCGAAGTATCGCATCAGACGGATGGTGTCCGCGAAAGGATGGGTTGCAGGCACATCGAGATAGGGGGCAGCGCTGGAAGTTGACTGCTGCAGCAGGATTACGCGTTGGCCGGCCACGTTCAAGCTACCGAGCCGGGGCACCGTGAGCGGATTCGCCGGGAAGTTCACCACCACGCTTCCTGAGCCAAGCACCCATGTCGCGGAACTGAACGCAGTCCACTCGGTTCCGGTGGTTGCGCTCCATGGGCAGCCGAAGGAAGTGGTCACGTTGACGGTGAACGTGCCGGCGGTCGCGGGCAGTTGCACTGCTTGGCTGGGGAGTGCGTAAGTGCAGTTGGTGCCCGCTGGAGCGGTGAACAGATTCGTGACCAGCGAATTGTCCGCGAGATTCGAATCGTGATTGAACGACTGTACGAGTGCGCCTACCGGGAGCGCCGTGCCGTCCGGCAGACCGGGATTCGCGCGGACGCGGAGGTTGATCTCCATCCCGCGCCCGGCTTGCAGGCTCGCGAGATCGATGCGATAGCTGTTGCCAGTGACAAGGCATGTAGCGCCTTGCGCGGTGCAAGCGATCAAGGTCGCGCCCGCTGGCACCGTTCCGCGATAGACGACGTTATCCGCGTCGTCGGGACCGCGATTGACAAGCCGCTGTGTGAACGGGATCTCGGTGTTCACGGAAATCGTGGCGGGATAGGTTTCCTGCAGGATCTGCAAACGCGCCGTTGCGAGTTTGGCGAGAAACACATCCTGCACGGGACCCGTGAAGGAGAAGACTGGTGCGCCTTTTGAGGTGGGTGTCTGGAACGTGGAAAGCGCGCCGCCCACGACGTACAGTGAGCCCCGTTCATCCAGCGCAACGGCATAACGATCTTCGGCGCCGATGCCTTCAAAGAAGAACGACTCCTGCAAAGTGACCCCTTGCGGGGAGATGCGCGTCACAAAGCCCGATCGCGCCCCGGACGAAGGCGGCACCACTCCGTTCGACGATGGAAAGTTGAACGACAGCGTGGCGCCCGCGACATAGGCGGTACCGAAGGAGTCGACGATGATGGAATGGCCCCAATCGTCGCGCACCCCGCCTAGGTAAGTCGAGTACAGCAGGGAGTTGCCCGCGGCGTTGAGTTTCAGGACGAAGCCGTCACCGACGTTGCCTCCAAGCGCGCCTCCATAGGCGAATTGAAGCGCGAGAAAGATGGGGAAGTTCGTGGATGCCGTAGTGCCCGTCACGTAGGCGTTGCCGTCGCGATCGGCGGCGATGCTGAGCCCGGAATCGGCACCGTTGCCGCCGATGCAGGTGAGATAGGAGGCACTCGTTCCATCGGAACGCCACTTCATGACGAGAATATCCGAGCCATCCAGCGGGCCGAGGCGCGCGCCGGCGGGAAGATTCGCGCAGTCCGTGCGGCCTGCGATATAGGCGTCTCCATTCCGGTCAAGAGCGACCGAATGCGCGCGGTCTGAGGCGTCGGACCCGAAGTAGGTCGAGAAAACAATCTCACCTGCGTTCGCGTGCAGCTTGAGAATGAAGAGATCGTCGCCGCCACCGTTCGCGCCTTGGTTGGGGCGGACAGTTGGGAAGTTCGGAGAGGCTGTATAACCAACGTAAGTGGCGAAGCCGAGCGCGTCGGAAGCGACCCCTGTCCCCTGATCCAACTCCGATCCGCCGGCGAAACTGGAGTAGGTAAGCTGCGAGCCTTCCACATTCATCTTCACGATGAATGCGTCGCCGTTGCCACCGTAGTTGCGCTGATGGGCGTTGGTGAGCGCGGGGAAGTTGGAGGAGTAAGTAGTGCCTGTGATGTAAGCGTTGGTGGTGGAATCGATACTGATGGAAACGCCTTCGTCGCTCTGGCTGCCGCCGATGAAAGTGGAATAGAGAAAGAAGTTGCCGGATGGATGCAGCTTCGAGATGAAAGCGTCGCGCATGCCGGAATTCACATCGCGAAACGGAGTACCTGCGGTTTGGAACTCAAGCGAGGAGGTCCAGCCCGTGAGGTACAGCGCGGTGGTTGGGTCGGCAACGCAGGCGGTCGCGGTTTCGAGCGCGGAGCCTCCCATGAAGCTGTAAAGATTGATGATCGGGTCGATGACTAACTCGTAACGCGGGTCGTATTCGCCAAGCTCGAAAGTGGCTGTGTGATCGTCGGCGAGAACGAAGCGGGCGGCCACCGGCACGCGCTTTCCATGGATCTGCTGAAAGGCGGTTGGCGCGCTGTGGACAAACTCGGCCGAGGGGCCACGAAGTGAGAGTGCGCCGTTGGGTGCGAGCGCGGCGGGCTGGTCGAATGCGAGCCGGATGGCGGAAGCATCGGCGTGGGGCTGAATGCGGAAGATGTATTCGATTCTGCGGCCTTCTCCGCTCACGGTTACGTCGATGCCAGGGTAAACCGAACGGAACTGAACGTCGCGATAATTCGGGATACGGCGCAGCCATTTCCCCGGGTCGGCGCCTAGGAAGTAGTTCGAAATACCAGGCAGCTTCGAACCGGCAGACCAGGTGGAGGCGGGTTCGGCGCCTGCGAACTGCATGCGGAATCCCGCGCCGGCTCCCGATGCGGCCAGGCCATTCCGCGTCAGGTAGAGCGCATAGTTTCCTGCGCGGGCGAGGAATTGCGCCTCCGCGGAAACCTGCCCCTGATTCGGCTCAAAGAAGTAGGGAACGCGGCCAAGTGCTGGACGCAAAGGGGATTTTGAAGTCTGCCTGTTCCCGGATACGGCCAACAACACGGCTGGCAAGAGGAAGACTGCGGCGAGAAAGCGGGGAATAACGGCGTCTCCTTCGCTTGAGGAAATTTCGGATACAAATACTGCTTATTTCTAATCTAACAGGGGCGAGGCGCCCCGATCGAGCCATCGCTTCTGGTGCGGGCGGGGATCCATATGCCGCTCGACTTTCCGCCGCTCCTTGCCGGGGGTCGCGTAGCCTGCGTTATCGTAAGGTGCCCGGCGCCAAGATGCAATTGTGTGCACTGGCGGGCCGTCCGCTGGCGGCCGCGCCGAACGCAGTGTGACACTGGAAGCCATGGGTAACCCCGCCATCGTTCTCGATTTGATTGATGCGTTCCGGCGCTCAAAGACCATGTTCACCGCTGCCACTATGGGCGTGTTTGACCGCACCCCGGCGACGCTCACCGATCTCGCGCGTGACCTGAATGCCAGTGCCGATGCACTCGAGCGGCTGCTGGATGGCTGCACCGGCCTCGGACTGCTGGTCCGCGATGGCGGTACTTACCGCAACACCGAGGCCGCTGACGAGTATCTGCGCCGGTCGAGTCCAACCACACTGGTGGGGTACGTCACTTACTCCGACCGTGTCCTTTATCCTTTGTGGGGGAATCTCGGCGATGCCGTGCGGGAGGGCAGTCACCGCTGGCAGCAGACCTTCGGCATCGACGGTCCGATCTTCAACCACTTCTTTCGCACGCCGGAAGCACGCGCCGAATTTCTACTCGGCATGCACGGGTTGGGCGTGGCGAGTTCGGCGCACGTGGTGGCCGCGTTCGATCTGAGCCGCTATCGCAAGATGGTCGATCTCGGTGGTGGCACCGGGCACTTGCCAATGGCCGCTGCGGATCGCTACCCGGAGTTGAAAGTGGCAGTCTTCGACCTACCGGGGGCAGTGGAAACCGCGAAGCAGTTTGTCGATTCGCGCGTCGAGTTGATCGCCGGCGATTTTTTCACCGAGGCTCTGCCCGAGGCGGACCTCTACGCCGTTGGCCGGATTCTGCACGATTGGAGCGAGACGAAAATCCGCACGCTGCTGGCGAGGGTTTTTGACAGCCTGCCCTCCGGCGGAGCACTGTTGATTGCGGAACGCCTGCTGCATCCTGACAAGACCGGACCGGTAACGGCGCTGATGCAGTCGCTCAACATGCTGTGTTGCACCGAAGGCAAGGAACGGACGCTCACCGAATACGAAGCACTGCTGCGAGAAGCGGGGTTCGGCCAAGTGGAGGGCGCAATTACGGGAACGGTTCTGGACGCAGTGATTGCGCGCAAGTCCTGACCCCGGTGTTAGCATATAGGGACGTCATGGAGGACCAGGCACAAAAGCAAATTACCCGCCTGCTGGTGGAGTGGAAGACGGGAAACCGCGAAGCGCTCGATCTGCTGATGCCGATGGTGTATCAGGAGTTGCGCAAGCTTGCCGATCACTATCTGCGGAACGAACGCGCGGATCATACGCTTCAGCCGACGGCACTCATTCACGAAGCCTATTTGCG
>JAEUQE010000323.1 GCA_016789785.1 Bryobacterales bacterium | reverse complement strand
AAGTAGCGTCCGCGTCCGGAGAATGTGACACGGCCCTCATCGTCGGCGCCGAGATTTATACCGAGCAGCGAGAAGTGCGGACTCTGCTGCTTCTGGATCGCGGTGGAAGCGCCCTTCTGTGCGGCGCTCTGCGTGTCCTGCGCGGAAAGCGGCTTGGGCTGCGATTGGAGCAGGTCGCGAAGATTGTCCTGCGATTTTTGCAGCTTGTCGACATCGTCCTTGATGCCGGCGTTTTCCTTGCGAAGCTGGCGCAGTCCGTTGAGAATGTCCGCCAGCGTGTCCAGGCGTTTCAGAATATCGGAGCAGCAATCATTGAGTCGGCGCTGCAGTTCTTCGATGCTTTGTTGGGAGCGCGGATCGGGCACCGCCACGGGTGCCGATGACGATCCGCTGCTGGCCGGCTGTTGCGCGCGTTCGAGACCGCGAATCGCATCGCCGACGCTGCCCGCGCTGACCACGCGCCCTTTGTCGTCGAGCACGGTAACGATGACCCGGCGGTTCATGAAACGCCCGTCGTTGCTGCGGTTTTCCACTTTCGGTTCGCGCTCACCGGATCCATAGGCTTCGATCTGGCTCGGCGATGCTCCGTACTTTTCGAGGAAACTCTTTACCGATGCGGCGCGCGCCATGGCGAGACGCTCGTTGTATTGTTCGGCGCCGCGGGAATCGGTGTGCCCGACGAGTTTGACGCGATAGGCGGGATTGGATTTCAGGAGGCCGGCAAGACGGAGGAGGCTCGGGTAGCCGTCGACGAGTGTGGAGGAATCGAATTCAAAGTTGATCTCTTCCCAGTCGTCCTTGCTGGCGGTGGTGTTGAGCCCCTGCGCCCAGAGGGCTGGAGCGGCGCACAACAAGAGTGCGAACGCGGCAATGCGGTTCACGGACTGGAGACCCCCCTTTCAACTTCCGTCCCGCACCCGCCGGAGCGGGCTGCGGGGTGCCTGGCCAACCCTCACGCCGGAGGGGAGGTTGCGGGAGCGAACTGAGCAAAAGGGGGGGAGGTGGGGCTCAATTCGCTTGTATCAGTTCTACCTGAAAAAACATTTCGAGGTCAAGTTGTTTTAAGCATGATGAGGTGATTTTGTTTTGGTAAGGCCCCCGCGCCTTGCTCGCCGGCTCTGTGGACGAGTTGGCATGTGATACGCATTCTGGCGCGGCGCTGCTCACGGTGAGGCAGGCTCATGGTAGGTTCGTAGAGCAGAAGGCACCGGAATCGGCCCCGGCTACGGTAACGCGGACTTCAGGCTGCCGCCTCGACAATCCTACCGAGGCCCGTGCGGGGCCGGCGAATCGCCCCTGGTGGATCATAAGCGCTCGACCACCAGTACTCTTCGCCGACTCGCAACCCCGCCTTCACCAGGCTCGTAGTACCTGGACGATCGCGCATTTTCGTTCACCTCGGCCTGCGCTAACCGCGAGATGCGCGGCGCGAAAACACAAGAGCGAAAAGTGTTGGGGCTAGCCCGGGCTAGCCCATCGGCGCCGCGATCCGCATTCGCGCAATGCCGCGGCAACTTCAGGGGATTTACAAAAAACATGCTTGTGTTCGGATCAGTATTGTGGTAACTAAAGGTAGGCTGTTCGATCTCCGCATTCAACTCGATGGATGAATGCGGTCGCGATCATAGAAGCGCAAGTATCATTTTCCGGAGGTTATCGGAATGCGCGTTCTCTCTCTCTCTCTCTCTCTCTCTCTCTCGGATTGCCCTCGCTAGCCTGCTACTGAGCCAGTCCGCATCTATGTACGCCCAATACTTCTCAGATATCTATCCAAGTCAGCCTTATTACAATACCGTCAATCGCATGGCCCAACTAGGGATCACCCAGGGAGTGGTCTCGGTGGAAGGCTGCGCGCCAGGCTATTACTGTCCGAATACGCAAATATCGCGTGGACTAATGGCAGCCTTCATCGTGAGAGCCCTGTTCCTTTCGGACTCCTTCGTCTACAACACGAATCCCTACTTCACCGATGTGCCGGCCAGTCATCCGTTCTTCAAGTTCATCCAGAAAATGAAGGAGTTGGGAATTACGAACGGCTGCACAACAACAACGTACTGTCCCGACTATCCAATGTCCAACTCAGCCGCCGCGATCTTCACGTCGAGGGCGTATGGTCTCAAGCCCTGCTACCCGTGGACCGGCACGTGTCAGAACCCGGTGAACGATGCGTTCGCCTATGCAAACGAAGCTTATTTCCCTCAGGACACCCCTCCAGGGGCGCTTTGGTACAACTTCATGCAGCGCGTCCGCGACTTGGGAATCATTGGACGGGGCTGCGACGATCGCTCGTTCTGTCCCGGCAGCATTCTCAATCGCGGGGCGGCCTCGTACTACGTTGCAAGCGGGATCCCTCAAGAGTTTTCACCAGGAGACAAGCGGCAGGAATACGCAACAGTGCGGCGAGTCAGTACTCCTAGCAACTGGGAGGCTTGTGAACCCTCGATCGTGGGAGGGGGCGGGGGCAAATGGCTCGCGATTTGGAACGACATTTTCAGCTCGACTTCGCCTCCTAGCTATTCCGACTTCAGGGTGTACTCGGCTGCCTGGGACCCCAGCACTCAGCGATGGACGGCGCCGGTTCAGGTAGGCACCCGGCGCTTCGTGGATCCCTATGTCGTTTGGAACCCTGTCCTGCAACGTTTCGATGCGGCACTTCTCGACATCGACTCACGCAACGTCTTTCATGGGTGGACTGCAACAGGATCCACATGGACGATCGGCGCCACTCCCGCGATGGGTGGCGGCGGGTGGGACTACCCTTCGATCGCGGTTGACGGAAGAGGCTATATTGCCATCGGAGCTGGGGGGTTCTCTGGGATCCTTCTGGCCGGTTACTACTCCGTCTTGTCGACCAACGGCGGATCGTCCTTTACTGCGGAAGCGGAGCAGGTCGTTTCGGCGGCTTCGCCGGGAACCAGCATGGTCCACACGAGCCGGATTGTGGCGACGAACAGTGGTTTTCACGTCTTTGTGCCTGGAACTGTGCCGTTAAGTCAAGCAGTATCGAAGGTACACCGGTATCAATCAGCCGACGTCACTTCGCAGGGTTCCGTTGTGGACCTTACTTGGAGCTTTCAGGAAACGCTCATGGACTTCAATCCGCCGAAGGTGTCCCTGGGCGTCAATACCGCATGCATTCCCGGAGTCGGCACGAACTGCGGTGACGTCTACTTTGGCACCCCTCTTGACGCGGCGGGAGATCCTGTGGGGAACCGATGGAGCGTGGTTTTCAAGATCCTGAACTGGGGGGTTACGAATATCGTCCGTTGCTCAAGCGGGAATGGGTGTAGTCTCGTTCGTCCCTCCGCATACGAGCAGTTCCTTCCCACGACCGCGTTCTCACCGGACGGCGATATTTGGGTGAGCTACCATACCATCGCCACTCCTTTCCCGATCGCGAATCCGGCGAGTAACGTGAACGTAGAGTCGGTGCGTTTTTTCGGTGGTTCGTCTTCCAGCGCGGCTGGAACAATTACCACAGGGAGTGCGCCGGTGAGTTGGGCCAACATGGAATCGTCCGATCGCTGTTCGCCGGCCGGGAATCGGTGCTGGGCGGCGGGCGACTACGTCAAGATCGCGGCCGACTCAGGTGGAGTTGTGGCGATGTCGCACATCCAACAAACCCCGAATGCCCAGAACGCGCTGTTTACGATGTTTTCCCGCGAGGTGTCTTCCTCTTTCTATGCCCCGTACTTCGTCGAGCCAGATGGTGCGACACCCGTTCCCCAAGGCAAGCCCTTTCAGCGGGTGTTGGCGGCGGCGCAGACCAAGCAGTGGTTTGACCCGTTGCCAACGGCTCCGGCGAAGGAGTACCCGAATGTCAGTTTCTCGCCAAACTCGATCCCGCTTGGACGCGATGCGCGGGACCGCGGACCGGCGCTGCCCCTAGACAGATTCCGTACTGGGTCTGCTCGGCATCGGTGGGCCGACTTTACGAGAGGAATACAACCATGAAGAACAACGAAGGAACATCCGCAAAAAGGAGTCCCCGATGAACCGAGGCATAATGCTTGCACTTTGGCTGGCATCCCTCGCCGGTACTTGCCTGGGGCAGACGCCTGGGGTGGTCATCGACGTCACGGACGATGTGAGGTGGCCCCTCGTTCGTGGCGTGGCTCCCGGTGAATTGAAGACATTCTGGGTGCATGGTTTAGCAATTGATCTTGCCAAGTCGGTCTTTGCTCCGAAAGCCCTTCTACCTACGTCTTTCGAAGGGGTCTCGGTCGACGTGCTGGGAGTGCTCCTCGAGAGAGGCCCGGTGCACAATGCCGCCATCGTCGGACTGATCCCACATTCGGATCTGATCGGGGTTATGGTGCAAATCCCGTATGAACTCGACCTATACGACGGAGGCACTACGCCCGCAGGCGCGGGACGAGTCAACATCCGCAAGAATGGGCTGCTGATCGCGTCCGTGTCTACCAAGCCCTACCGCCGCCTGCCACACATTCTGAAGGGGTCGCCAGGAGCCTTGGCAATTGCGTTCCCGGAGCACTTTCGGGCCGTGTCGCGGCTGGATGGGAGTTGGGTCCATGAACTGACGCCAGTGGCTCCGGGTGAGACGGTGAAGATGATCGCCGCCGGGCTTGGCTACAACGATTTTCCCGCCGGCCAGCCGAAGCCCCTGACCGGAGTCCCGGCCGGCCCGAACTATCGCCTCACTGTAGCGACCGGCACCATCGCGGACACGTTCGGGATCGCATTTCGCTTCGGAGCGAACGTGGAAGGCGGGCCGGTGGGGATCCGGGAGACAGGCGCGCCGGAAAGCGAAGGGCTGCTGGAGGCGAAATTGTTGGAAGGTGCGGTGGGACTGTACCAAATCACATTTCGCATCCCTGACTCCGTTCCATCGGGCACTCCACCATGTGGTTTACCGTCGGATCTGAACGGCCAGCGTGTCCGGAACAATCTGGCGGTCTCGATCGGATACATGCACAGCGGGCGAGGAGGCGGCCCGATCTTCGACACGGTCGGTGTCTGTGTGAAGACGACAAAGTAGGCTGCCCGCGTCCGGCGATTCGTCAGCTTGGCAAGGCGAGTCACGAAACCATGTTGGGGCACGCCGCACGAAAGCGCTCTCGCCGGTTCCAGGGTGTTTCCTCGTGCGCGCGCCCCGGCACTGCGGCGGCGATCCGTGTCCGCCGGACCGTTGTCTCTCGGAGTTTTCTGTGCTGACTGATGTCGAGAGAGCCAGCAGTCCGGCGACCCCAAGAGCCGGGCGCGAACGGTCGCCGTTCGAGAGGTATACAGTGTTCCGTTGGCCGTTTCTTTCCGCTTGTATGGCATTGCTTGCGGGCATTTGTCCCGGGCAGCCAGGGTACGTCCTTGACGTTTCGGACCGGTTACCGTCGGCGCCATTTCGCGTGGCTGCGGGCGAATTGACGACGCTCTGGGTGCATGGCCTGGGCATCGAACTCGCAGGGCCCGTCTTCGCTCCGAAGGGCGTGCTTCCAACGACGTTCGAAGGCGTCTCCGTCGAGGTGGAAGGGTGGGAGCGCACCAAAGGCCCGGTCCATCAGGCAGCGATTCTCGGACTGATTCCGGCATGCATGGTGCGCCCGTGCCCGGATGTCGTGGGCGTTGTTGTTCAGATCCCGTTTGAGTTGGACCTGAACTACCGAGACCTCACTGGTGGCGGATACATCAACGTTTCGAAAAACGGGCGGCGGGTCGCCTCATTGCCGACGCTACCCTGCAGCCGCCTTCCCCGCATTCTGAAGGGTTATGGTGCTCTGCAGACGGCCTTCCCGGAGCAGCCCTTCAGTCAGACCGTCCGGCGGGTGAACGGCACTTTGGTCCATCAGTGGGCGCCCGCGACTCCGGGAGAGAGTGTGAAGGTGCTGGCGGTCGGCCTTGGTTACAACGATTATCCCCCGGGGCAGCCGAGACCTCTCACGGGCGTGCCGGCGGGGCCGGACGAGCGTCTCACTATCGGAACAGGCACCCTCGCGGATGCAGTCGGTATCGCGTTCCGCTTTGGCATAAACCGCGAGGGTGGCCCTGTGTTGCGGCAGCGCTCGGGCGGCCTCCCGAGCGACGGACTGGTGGAGGTGCGGATGCTGGAAGGTTTCGTCGGCCTGTACGAGATCGTGTTTCGCGTACCCAAGTCCGTTCCTCCCGGCACGCCCTCTTGCGGGCCTTCGCCCGATCGGAGTGAGGAGTATGTCCTGCACAATCTGGTTGTATCGATTGGATTGATAGACAACAGGAATTACGTTCCCCATCTTGTGTACGACACGGTGGGGCTCTGCGTGCGGACGGGACAGTGAGTAAGCGTCGAGGTGTTGCTTCCTGATCCGTGCGGTCACCCGGCAGTGAGTATTGCCTTGCTCTTGGGAGCCTCGGCCCGCGTGATCCGCGAACCGCATAAGCTGATAGCTATGCCTGGGACTCTGTCTGCGCTCATGATCTCCGCGATCTATCTCGGCGGCGCGGGTGCGGACGATTGCGACGGAATTGCCTTTGACCGTTCCGGCTTCGCGTATCTTGCCTGTCACTCCAATTCGATTGACTTTATAGGCGCGGAGAAAGAGGATATGGATGCCTTCGTGGTCAAGTTCGATCCGCGAACTTCCAGGCGGGTCTACACGACGCGAATCGGGGGATCGGGATGGGATGCCGTCTTCCGCATCGCTGTCGACGCCGACGGCGCCGTCTGGGTCAGCTCCACTCGCTCGCCGGACTTCCCCATCCACCCATCCGAAGTTCACGGAACGCGGGGCGAATCCAATGCCTTTGTCGCGCGGCTCGACGCCGAGGGGCGCGTGGATCGCACCGTCATGATTGGCGATGCGGGGTGTGAAGGTCTGGCCATCGCTCCCGCCGGCCGCGTGTTCTGTGCAGGAACCAGATCGCCGGCAAGCGAGGTGAGCTACGCATATGTCGCGGAAATCCCCGCCAGCGGCCGAGTGCGAGTGCTGACGCTTGGCGAGGGATCCGCGAACGGAGTTGCGTTCGATGAGCGTGGATCGCTGTTTGTCACAGGCTTTACTGGTAAAGGCGCTTTTGTGTCGAAGATCGACCTGCGTCAATGGAAACCTGTGGCCTCTGTTTCCATCGGAGAAGCTTCCGGAGACCGCGGACGGGCCGTAGTGGCCGATTACAAAGGCCGGCCGCACGTGCTCGGCACCGTCGTCTCGCGCGTTTTTCCGGGTCAACGGAAGGGCTCAGACGCGGATGTCTTTCTTCTAGGCTTCGATGCCGCGCTAAAGAAACGGCGGTATGCGGCCTTGTTTGGCGGACCCGCGGACGATTGGGCTGGTTTCAATGGCGACAGCCTGCGCATCGACCGTAACGGCCGACTGTGGATTGCGGGGCTGACACGCTCGGCGGGACTGAAGGCACAGGGAAAGTACGCTGGCGCTGACGATGGGTTCGTGGCCTCGTTCCGTCCCGGGCATCGCGAACCCGATGCGGCGGCTTACTTCGGCGGCAACAAGGCCGAGATGCTGGAAGGCATCGCCACTGCGCCAGACGGAAGCGTGTGGGTGGTTGGCCTTTCGTCCTCGACGGGACTCGGCTCCGAGCCCTACCGTGGTGGCAGAACCGACGCCATCCTGGTGCGAGTGTCGCCTCGCCCGCCGGGATGAGGCACTCCGACTGTCCGATCGATATTCGACCGGTAGGATCGGCCAAGCCAGTTCCCAACAACCATGTCCCTACCGATTCGACCGATATGGGAATTGGCTTAGTACTCCTATTCGAAAATACGGTGACGTATTTGGTGGGCCGCTTGAGTGACGTATTCTGATAGTCTGGTGTT
>JAEUQE010000322.1 GCA_016789785.1 Bryobacterales bacterium | reverse complement strand
CACGCACCACGCCCGGTGAGAGCGTCGTGAAATCAAGGAAGTTGCGCCCGTTGATCGGCAGGTCGCGCACCAGCTTCTCGCCAACCACGGTCGACGTCTGCGAGCGCGTGGTCTCGATCACCGCCGCGTCCGCCGTCACCGTGACACGCTCCTGCGTGCCGCCCACTTCCAACACCACATCCAACGCGCCCACGGACCCGACGTTGACCGTCAGGTTCTCGCGGATCGAAGTCTTGAAGCCTGCCTTCTCGATCGTGAGAATGTAGCTGCCCACCGGCAGGCGAACGAACGAGTACAACCCGGACTCGTTGGTTTCAAACTGGCGGCTCAGTCCCGTGTTCTTGTTCGTGACCGTCGCCTTCGCGGCGGACACCGCTGCCCCCGTTGCATCCGTTACCGTTCCGCTGAGTGTTCCGGACCCGATCTCGGATTGTGCCCACAGCGACAGCACTGCGCCGCATGACAGAAAGACCAACCTGAGTGTATTTGACATCCTGCATAGGATAGCAGGCGAGGATGACGTTTCCTTTCCTGCCGGACGTCGCACCCGGATCGCACCCGGATCGCACGCGGCGCCTATCGCTTGAGCCGCAACGCCGCGAAAACCGCGATACCCGCCAACATCAGGCCCATCGTTCCCGGCTCCGGGACCGCCGTGTCGCTGATCTCCATCAAGTTCAGACGGAGCGAGCCCCGAGCCGACGTCGTATTGTCGCCGAGGTACAGGAAGTTCGGCAGAGTGTAGGGAAGCCCTTCCGGCGAGTAATTCCGCAGCGACCCCGACAGAACCGGTGCACTGAAGTTGCCGCCCGCGTAGAGCGCATACGTTGAGCCGACCACCGACAGATCGTACCTTGTGAGAGCGGTTGTATTGAACGCGGCTCCTTCGCCGTGCGTGAATCGAGTTCCCGTTGGCGCAGTGACGGGATCCGCCTTTACTGGACCATCGTTCTGTGCCCAGATTTCATCGGTCCAGAAGCCCAACTCGATTCCAGTCCCCCCGGAGTTGAGCAGGATCAAGCTAACTCCCGCGCGATCCGCGATATTGTCCACGCCTGTGTTGTTCTGCGCATTCACATTGGAATGATCCTCGGCGATCACTTGAAGATCAAAACGAATCGTGTATCCTGCTACCGCGTTCTGCGTGACAAGACGTGTATACCCACCCTGAATCGCATCGTTGGTAAGACTCGAATACGTCACGCCGCCGCCGCCCAAGCTCTCCGTACCGCCGCCGGAGCTGAACAGAAAGCCTTGTGTACTCGGGCTCGTGTTCAGCGCGCCGTTGTAGAGCGTGATGGTCGCCGCGTGCAGCGGAGCCAGGGCACCCAGACACAGCAACCCCTGCAAAGCAATTGATCGCAAAGGAATCCTCCTCGAAGAATTTCCTGAGCGTATCAGGCTTCCACTCACGAAGGCAATAGGCCGTTGCGATCCGCAGTTCTACGGGCCGTCGCGCGTTCTCTACGCGGACACCGAAGGCAGACCCGCCAGCGCCATTGCAAGCTCCTGCTCGTCGTATTCCAGATCCTGCAACTTGCCCGCGAAATAGTCAATGTAGGCCTGCATATCGAAGTGCCCATGCCCACAAAGATTCACCAGCAGTGCCTCGCTTCTGCCTTCTTCCTTGCAGCGCAGAGCTTCGTCGATGAGCGCGCGAACCGCATGATTCGCTTCGGGTGCGGGCAGTATGCCCTCGGCGCGCGCGAACTCCAAGCCCGCCGCGAAGCAAGCCGTCTGATGATACGCGCGAGCTTCAATCAAGCCAAGCTCTTTGACGTGGCTCACCAGCGGCGCCATGCCGTGATATCGCAAACCACCCGCATGGAAGCCTGGTGGCGTGAATGTCGATCCGAGCGTGTGCATCTTCGTCAACGGCGTCAGATGCGCGGTGTCGCCGAAATCGTAAGCGTATTTGCCGCGCGTCAGGCTCGGACACGCCGACGGTTCCACCGCGACAATCCGCACCTTCTGTCCGCCGCGCAACTGCGCGCCAAGGAACGGAAACGCGATGCCCGCGAAGTTTGACCCTCCACCCGTGCAGCCGATCACCACGTCCGGATAATCGTTGGCCGCTGAAAGCTGCTCCATCGCTTCCTGGCCCAGCACCGTCTGATGCAGCAGCACATGATTCAACACGCTGCCCAATGCGTACTTCGTATCGTCGCGCTGCGCCGCGATCTCCACTGCTTCCGAAATCGCGATCCCGAGGCTACCTGGATGGCCGGCACGCTGTGCGAGAATCGCGCGCCCGCTCGCGGTTTCCTCACTCGGCGAGGCAACGCACCGCGCACCATACGACTCCATCAGTGCTCTCCGGTATGGCTTCTGATTGTAGGAAACCCGCACCATGTAGATATCGATCTCGATGCCAAACAGCGCGCCCGCGAAGGCGAGTGACGACCCCCACTGGCCGGCGCCTGTCTCCGTGGTGATGTGCTTCACACCGGCTTCTCTGTTGTAGAAGGCCTGGGCTACCGCGGTGTTTGGCTTGTGGCTTCCTGCCGGACTGACGCCTTCGTACTTGTAATAGATGCGGGCCGGCGTGTCGAGCGCCTTCTCCAATCGCCGCGCGCGGAACAGCGGCGTGGGGCGCCACTGGCGGTACACATCCCTCACTGGCTCCGGGATCTCCACTTCGCGCTCAGTGGTGACTTCCTGAAGAATGAGCGACATTGGAAAGAGAGGGGCAAGGTCGCCAGGACCCACAGGCTGCTTCGTCCCCGGATGCAGAACGGGCGGAGGCGGTGTTGGCAGGTCGGCAATCAGGTTGTACCAGAAGCGCGGAATCCGGCTCTCATCCAAAACGTATTTGATCGTGTCTGACATGGCTCAAAGATCTCTCGATCTACGATATCTCATCGGAGTGCTTCTGCTCGCGGCGCAAGTGGTGCTCATCGCGACATCGCGATTCACACCGGCGCGCTACTTCTGTTGGGCGCCCTTTGACATGCAGACCGACTATCAGCTCACGGTCACACTCGCGGGCCGCACGCTGACGCCGAAGGAGGTTCGCGACCGTTACCGCAGGCCCGCCAGGGGAACCGACAATCGCAGCGTGCAGAATCTCATCGACATTCTGCAAGGCTACGAAGAGCAGTACGCCGGCGCCAACAAAGCATCCATCGTCATGCGATATCGCATCAACGGGAAGGAGGAACGCGAGTGGCGTTATCCCATGCAACTTCCCAATCCGCAATGAGCCCATCGCCGCCATTCGCGAACCGCCCAAGCTGGAACCCGCTCTCGTGTGCCGGCACAGCGCTCGCCCCGAATGTGCTGTTGATGGCCAAGCTCATCGCCATCGCCCTGCTGCTGACAAATCACGTCCGCCTGCTGCCGGATCCATTCCTGCCGTTCATCCCCGGCCTCGACCGGCTCTTCGATCCGCGGCTTTTCCAAAAAACATTGCAGACCGTTTTTGTTTTTAGCGCCGCCAGCCTGATTCTCAATCGCTGGCCTCGCGTGAGTTGCCTGCTGCTTGGCGGAAGCATGCTCCTCGGAGTACTGGCGAGCCGCGCCTATTACGGCAACAACAAGACCTTCTGCGCCTTGATGCTCATCCTCGCGGGTCTGCAATCCCGCAATGCGGATCACGTCCTGTTGCGATGGCAAGTGGCCATTGTCTATGGCGGCGCTGCCCTCAACAAGCTTCTCGATGCCGATTGGCAGAGCGGCCAGTTCTTCGAACACTGGGCCGGCGAGCGCTTGAAGCAACCGCTGTTCTTGTGGCTGAACCCGATGTTGCCGCCGCTGCTTCTTGGCAAACTGATGTGCTGGACCACTGTCGGACTGGAACTCGGCGCATCGCTGCTGTTGCTCGTACGCCGCTGGAACAAGGCCGGCGCCTGCTTCAGCATCGTTCTGCAGTCGGGCATCCTGCTCTTCACCGGCAGCACGTTCACCATGTTCTTCTATGCGATGCAGGCCGCGATGCTGGTGGTGCTTCCCTGGCCACCAAAGCCCCTCACGGTGATTTGGGATGGCGACTGCGGTTTCTGCGGGTTCTGCAAACGCTGGATCTCGCGGTTCGACTTCGACCGCGTTCTTGCCTGGTGGCCCTTCCAGTCGGGCAAAGGCCGCGAGCACGGAATCCGTGATCAGGCTGCGATGGAGCGGCTCCAACTGGTCACGGCATCGGGACAGGTGCTCGATGGGTTTCACGCGGTGCGCCGCATGATGGCTTACATGCCTGCGGTGTGGATCACGCTCTGTGTCCTCATCGCCGCGGCCCCCGAGCCGTCGCCCACCTGGCGCCGCATTGTCGTTGCCAGCACTTTGTTCTTCTTCTCGCCGCTGATGAATCCGATCGGCGTCGCCGCTTACGATTGGGTAGCGCGCAACCGCTATCGCATCTTTCCCAACAGTACGTGTGCGCTGCCGGAGCGCGAGTAGCGCGAGTAGCTGCCCTTGCGCTCCCGACGGGAACGCAGTATCCTACCTCCAATCTTGCCGATCTGCTGGATTCGGTCTCTTCGTAGAGGGGGTGGCATGCATCGTAAGTGCTTGCGGTGTGTTGTTGGGGCTGTGTTGATTCTCAATTGCGCATTCGCTCAATCGGGAACAGGATCCATCACGGGGACCGTCTCCGATAGCGCTGACGCGATTGTTCCTGGCGTCCTCGTGAAGGTCCGCAACCTCGACACCAACCTCACTCGCGAGATGCTCACCACCGCCACGGGCGACTTCACCATCTCCTCACTCTCTCCAGGCAACTATCACCTGCAGGCCGAAATGCCGGGTTTCCGTTCCTACCTCAAGAAGGGCATCGTCATCGAGATCGGCCAGGTGCTTCGCGAAGACATCCGGCTGCAAGTCGGCAGTGTCACCGAGTCGGTCAGCGTGACGGCGGAAGTCGCTCTCATCAACACCGAGACGGGCGCGATCAAGGGCGACGTGATTGTGCAGGAAGAGATCAACAGCATGCCGCTCGACGGGCGCGACTTCACCGACCTCGCATTCCTAGTGCCCGGTGTCGCGCCGATCGCGCAAGGCGGGCAGGGCTCCGCGCTTACCGTTGGCGGCGCGCGTGCCGACTCCACCAACTTCGCCGTCGACGGTTTCAACAACCGCAATCCCCGTGGCGCGGCGGCACAGGTACGCCCCAATATGAGCGCCATGCAGGAATTCAAAATGGAGGTCTCGGGCTTCTCGGCCGAAAGCGGACGCATGGCCGGCGGCATCGTCAATATGGCCTTGCGCTCGGGCACCAATCAGTTCCACGGCGATGTCTTCGAATACCTCCGCAACAACATCTTCGACGCGCGTGCGTTCTTCGATCAGCGCAAGCTCAGCCTCCGGCGCAATCAATTCGGCGCAACCCTGCATGGTCCGGTTCTCCTGCCCAAGATCTATGACGGGCGCGACCGCACGTTCTTCCTCTTCAGTTGGGAAAGCTACCGTGAGGTGCTTGGTCAAAGCCAGATCGGGCGCGTACCCTCCGTGCTTGAACGTCAAGGTGATTTCTCAGAGTCGCTGGTCCCGGTAACAGGCGGCAGGCTGTACCTTCGCGATCCGCTCGCCACAGGCGCATGTTCCGCCACTGCCGCCGCGGCATGCTTCCCCAACAACCGTATCCCCGCCAGCCGCATGAGCCCGATCGCTCTGAAGTTGCTTCAGTATTACCCGCTGCCCAATCGTCCCGATCCGCGCAACAACTTCATCAACACCGCGAAAGACTTCGACGTCTGGGACAGCTACCTGTTCAAGATCGATCACAAATTCGATCCGAAGAACAGCATGGCCGTGCGCTACCAGTATCGTGATGCGGATAACACCGCGCCCTTTGGAGGCTCCGGCCTCTCCATCTCGCCGACATACAGCGACGACAACCGGTCGCTGTTCGGTCTTGACTACACGCACATGTTCTCGCCCACTTTGATCGCCGAGTTTCGCTCCGGCTTCAGCCGCAATGCCACCCTCGAGCGCGAAGCTTTCCAGGGACGCAACATCGCACGCGAACTTGGCATTCCAGGCACCACCGATGATCCGATGCTCACTGGCTTTCCGCTCTTCACGGTGCTGGATCATCTCTCCATCGGCGCCAACGCCGGTCAACCCGCGCACTATCACGTAACGAATATTCAGGCCAATACCAAGTTCACCTGGGTGAAGTCGAAGCATGTGCTCAAATGGGGCTTCGATATCGAGCGCGTGCGCTTCAATCAGCCCTTCTACAACAACGCGCGAGGCACGTTCAATTTTCAACGCGCCTGGACCAATCACTCCATCGGCGACTTCCTGCTCGGAATGATGCAATCCACCACGCGCACCGCCGCCGTCACTCGCAACTACATGCGCGTGACCACCATGGGCGGCTTCTTCAACGATGATTTCAAGGTGCGCCGCACTCTGACGCTCAATCTCGGCATGCGCTACGAACTGGATCTGCCGCCCACGGACCGCTACGGCCGCGCCGCCAACTGGGTGGCCGAGTTCCAGAAAATCCTCATCGCTGATGACGCGCACTTCCCGGAGCTGCAGCAGCGCCTTGCCCAGTACAATCTGCAGGGCCGCGTGTCGCTGGCCCGCGACGTTGGCTACCCGAAATCGTTGATTCACGCCGACTACAACAACATCGCCCCACGCGTCGGCTTTGCCTGGCGCACGCCCATGAAGCGCACCACCGTGATTCGTGGCGGCTACGGCATCTTTTATACGGGCCATCTGCTCAACCCGATGCGCACCAGCCTCATGACGGGCTTTCCCTTCTCCGTCAACCAGACCTTCTCGCGCCTCGCCACGAATCCCACGCTGGTCACGCTCTCGAATCCTTTCCCCGATCTGCGCGCCACCGAAACCAGCACCACCAACGCCAATGGCTACGACCCGCGCCCACCGACCGGGTATCTGCAAAGCTACAGCCTCACGGTGGAGCGTGATCTCGGCCGCGGCACCGCGCTCGAAGTCGCCTACGTCGGCTCCAAAGGCACGCACCTCGGACGTCAATACGACATCAATCAGCCGCTGCGCACGCTGGAACTCTATCAGGCGAATCAACCCTTCCCTCGTCCGTTCGCCGGCGTCAACACCATCAACTACTACTCCTTCGGTTCCAACAGCAACTACAACGCGGGCCAGATCTCTCTGCGCCGCCGTGGCCGCGGCTTCTTCTATCGCCTGCACTATTCGTTCGCGAAATCGATTGACGATGCGTCCCAGATAACGGGCAATTCCGCCGGTGGCGTCGCCGGTGCACAAAACTCCCGCGACCTGAAGAGTGAGCGTGGACGCTCCGACTTCGACCGCCGTCACATCGTCACCGGTGTCTTCTCGTGGCCGGTCCCCTTCGGCCGCAGTCAACGTTTCTTCCGCGGAGCGCGCGGTTGGAAGCAGGGAATCATCGGCGGTTGGGTGATGTCCGGCACCGCCACCTATTACAGCGGGCAGGCCCTTACCATCACCTCGGCCGACATCGACGTGAATCTGGGTGAATCACAGCGGCCGAACCGTCTCGCCACGGGCATTCAGCCGGCGATCCCCGGAGCGGGCAAGCGCGGTGTCGACTATCCGTTCTTTCGCCTCGACGCCTTCGAGAAGGTGCCGCGATGCACTACTCGCGATACCTGCGTGCCGACACCCAGCGGCTTCACGCCCTTCGCCTTCGGCAATTCCGGGCGGAACATCCTGGACGGACCTGCACAGCAATTCCTCAACATGGCACTGATGAAGAACTTCCGCTTCGAAGGCAAGCGTAACTTTCAATTTCGATACGAAACTTTCAATATTTCCAATCACGCCAACTTCAACCTGCCCAACCGCCAGTTC
>JAEUQE010000321.1 GCA_016789785.1 Bryobacterales bacterium | reverse complement strand
AGATTTTCGCTATCTCGCGACCCACCTGAACATGGGCTTCTCCTGCGGCTCGATTTACCGCCGCGACCGGAGAACTGCCCGCACGTCCCTCCGGGTTCAACTCGATTTCGAAAAAGCGAATCCGAATTGCCGTTCGCAGTTGCTGGATCCGGACGGCACGTTCACGCATTACTACGGCGGCTCATCGGGCACGATCGAGAACGTCTCGCGATATCAGCGTCTGCGTTTCGAAGGAGTGTGGGACGGGGTCGCGGTGGAGTACGAAGGGCTACTCCGCGGAATCACCATGCGATTTCACGTGCGCTCCGTTGCGGAACTGAGGTTGGTGCGGCTCTCATCGGAGGGTCTGTCCGCGTCCGGCGATTCGCTCGTTTCGACACTCGGCAGTTTCAGGATCTCCGCTTCACAATCTGGTTCAGAGTCACGTTCAGAGTCACGACCGGTTCCCGTTGAGGCCCGCTACGAACAAGGAGCCGTCACTTTTTGGGCGCCATCGGCCAACCCCATGTTGCCCATCGAACTCACGCTCGATATGCCGGTGGACGTTGAGGACGACCCTGTTGTCGCCGGGTGGGACGCGAATTATTCGCGGGACAACGAGGGCAACCTCTACTTCACTGCACGGACCACGAACTACGCAGTATTCGCCCCTCGCCCGTCTGGCGCGCTCGCGCTATGCGCTTACTCGTTCCAAGCCACGGAGTGCTCGGATTCGTATCTCGCAGCTTTCGACAAGGATGGCAAGCTGCGCTATCTCGTCTATTTTCGAGGCGAGCGCGAGGATCTGGCGACGGGGCTTCACGTGGATGGCGGAGGGAATGTTTTCGTGAGTGGCTCCACCTACTCACGCGACTTTGTCACCACCCCGGGCAGCGTACAAACGGCTTATCGTGGCCCCGAGGAAATGCGGCCCAGATTCCGAAGCTACTCCGGCGGAGATGGTTTCGTACTCAAGATCCACGGTCCTACCGGGGGACTCATCTGGTCGACACTGATTGGCACGCAGGCTGACGACGACGCCCGCTTGTTGGGTGTCGACGCGGATGGGCGGCCGTGGCTTTGGGTATCGAGCCTTGGAAGCGACTTGCCATTGAGAGGAGAGCCGATTCTCGCGAACGCACCCTGCTGCGATCGATTAATGTCGCTGAGCGAAGACGCATCCACCATCCGGTTCTCTCATGCCGCGCCGCTGGGCGCATTCGCCCTGTCACCCTCCGGCACTGGATACCTTCTGGTGACCAGCGGCCAGCCCACTCCTCACGTCACGGTGACCAGGATCAGTTCCGCGGGGCTTCGCGAATTTGAAACTGCGTTGCCGCCCGAACCCTTCCCGCCCATTCTTGCCAGCCGGGGCGACGAAGGAGTCTGGGTCATCAGTTCCGGCGCTCCGGGCATGTACGGCGGGTGGGACCTGCACGCGATCGATTCGAAGGGAGAGCTTGTTTCATGGGATGCGGCAGGCGCCGGCAAGGATGTATGGCTCACCTCCAGCAGAATTCATCGCATCCCCGTCACCGAGAACGCCGTGATCTCCACGCCCTGCGAAGCGTGCACAGGACCTGCATGCGCGGAATGCAGCGGCCTTCTGCGCGTGGATGGTACGGGTGTTCGATTCGCAACATACCTGCCATTTCGAGCCACGATCGTCGCCCGTGATGCATCACGGCTCTTCCTTGCCGCGGATTCACGCACTCGCTCGCAGCAGATCTATGTGCTCGATGAAGCGGATGGCTCGACAGCGAGTGACGCTCAGTCCTGCCGGATCGCAGCCCGTTAAGCGCGAACCGCACTTCCGGCCAACTCAAGCGATGAAGGCTATGATGAAAGCAATGGCCGTTCTCCTCCTGTTCCTTCTCGGGCTCCCGGTGTTTGCGCAGCCGCAATATCTGCCGTTGCGCGACGTTCGTGCCGGCCAGAAGGGCACCGGCTACACGGTGTTCTCAGGACAGAAAGTTGAGCCGTTCGACGTCGAGATCCTCGGCGTGCTGGAAAACGCGGGCCCCAAGCAGTCCATTATTCTAGGCAAGCTGTCCGGCGGTCCCCTCGCGCACACCGGAGTGATGCAGGGCATGAGCGGATCGCCTGTCTACATCAATGGCAGGCTAATTGGCGCCGTCGCTCTTGCGTTCAGCTTTGCAAAGGACCCGATCGCAGGCATCCGGCCGTTTGAAGAGATGCTCGAAGCGAAGGCGGTCGACCGCGCACTGCGCGCCGATGTGCGCCGGTGTCTTGTGGAAGCCTGCGAGCAGGCGCCACTCGCCGTAGCGCGGCCGCAGATCTCGCTGGGTGAAGCGCGCCTCACCGAAATCGCGACGCCCGTATCCTTCAGCGGCTTCACGCAAGGCACACTCGATCAGTTTGCGCCGCAGCTTCGCAAGCTTGGTCTTGAACCCCGGCAGGGCGTTACCGGAGGCAGCCAGCAGCGGCCCGCGAATGCCAACACCACACTGCGGCCCGGCAGCATGATCAGTGTCCATCTCGTCAATGGCGACCTCTCCATCGGCGCGGACGGCACGGTCACGCACATTGACGGCAATCGCATCTACGCCTTCGGACACCGCTTTGTCTCCATGGGAGAGGTCGAGATGCCCTTCCATACCTCCGACGTTCTCACGCTGTTGCCGAACATGCAGACGTCTTTCAAGATATCGAGTTCCGGCGGATTCCTCGGCACCATCACACATGACTACTCCGCAGCCGTGCGCGGCGAACTTGGCCGGCAGGCGCGCATGGTGCCCGTTCGCATCCGCGTGAAATCGGGGCCGCGTGTTTCGAACTATGCGATGCAGATGGTGCACGATTCCGCGCTCACACCCTTCCTGCTGCAGATGGCCGTCTTCTCGGCGCTGGACTCGACCGAGCGCACCATCGGTTCCGTTGCCTACTCCGTGAAGCAGAACGTGCAGTTTGAAAACGCACCGCCCGTCGACTCCAGCAATGTCTACTCGGGCGAATTCAACACCGCAATGCTCGCGGCGCAAAGCGGTGCGATCCCACTGGCCTATGCGATGCAGAGCGGCTTTCGCGAACTGCGCATCAAGGATGTGAATATCGAGTTGGAAGCGTTCACAGGCCGCAAGCACTGGGTTGTGGAAGACGCGTATGCGTCGCGCCGTAGTGTGCGTCCCGGTGAAGCCATCGCTCTCTCCGTGGTGCTCTCCAATGAAGGCAACCGCATTGTGCGGACGGTGAGTTATCGTGTGCCGCCTTCGACGCCAGCGGGTGCGCTCAACTTCAGCGTGTCCGATGGCCCGGCCACCAACCTCACGGAGTTGCGCAACCTCGTGTTTGTGCCACCGAAGTCAGCCTCACAAGTGCAGCGGCTGCTTGGTCAATTGCGTCCCAACACGAACGCTTATGTGCGAGTGTGGCGCGCCGAAAACGCCTATCAGTCGCAAGGTGAAGATCTGCCGGCGCCGCCGCCATCCGTTGCGCAGATCTTTCAGCGCTCGCAGGGGCAGGCCGCTTTGCTAAACCCATCTTCGAAACTTGCGGAACTCGAGATCGCCGTTGGCGGCGCGATGGTGTCCGGCAACAAGACCGTGACCGTGGATGTGAAGGAATGAAATCAATCGCGGCTTTTCTTTTCGCGCTCATGCCGGCGTTCGCCGCAAGCACTGCCTACTGGGAGATCAGCAACTATCAGGAATTCCTAAAGGGAAAACTCGAGGGCGTCTCGCTCACTCGCGACGGCCGGCTGACCCTCGCGCCGCGCACGCAGACGCTCTACAGCGGCGAACAGCCCGTCATCTGGAGTATCGCACCGGGGCCGCAATCCTCGGTATATCTTGCCACTGGACATCGCGGGCAAGTCTATCGGGTGGATGCATCGGGCAACAGCACGCTCGTGTGGACGGCGCCTGAGCCCGAAGTCTTCGCCATCGCCGTGGACAAGGCGGGTGTTCTCTATGCGGGCACATCGCCCGATGGCAAGATCTATCGCATTACGGGCACCACCGCCGCCGAGTACTTTCAGCCGAAGACGAAGTACATCTGGTCCCTGACCACTGGTCCCGATGGCGCACTCTATGCGGGCACCGGCGACGGGGGCAAGGTGTTTCGAATCACGGCAGCGAACACCGGCGAGCTTTGGTATGAGACCGGGCAGACGCACGTCACGGCGCTCGCCTTCGATCCACAGCAGCGCTTGCTTGCGGGCAGCGAGCCCAACGGCATTCTCTATCGCATCGTCGCAAAGGATCAGGCGTTTGTGCTGCATGACGCCGTGATGCCGGAGATCCGAGCAATTGTGCCGGCGCCGGATGGCAGCCTCTACGTCGCAACGCTGGGTGGCGCGTTTGGAAAGAAGCCTGCCGGCGCACAGGGCGCGATCTCGACGGTTGGCACCGCGCCCATCGTCTCCACAACTACCACCAGCATCACCGTCACCGACGAAGCGGCGCGTGCGCAGCAAGGCGTCGAGATCAAGCCGCAGCCGGAAGCTCCGAAACCCGCGGCGGCGGCAGCCACTCCTGTGCTCACCACGGCGCCACTGGTCGATTACTCCACCGGCCTGGACAAGTCCAGTATTCTCCGCATTCATCGCGACAACCTTGTAGAGACCATCTGGGTGTCCAAGGAGGAGAACATCTACGACCTTGTCCTCCAAGGCAACAAGCTGCTCTTCTCCACCGACACACAGGGGCGCGTGTATCGCCTGGATGAGGATCGCAAAGCGACCCTACTTGTCGAAACTCGCGAGGGTGAAGCAACGCGCCTCTGGCCGCTTCCCGATGCAGTTCTCGCCGCGACCAGCCATGCGGCGAAGCTGCTGCGCATTGCGAGCCAGCTTTCCGATAGCGGCAGCTACGAGTCGGCAGTGCACGATGCCGGAGCGCCTGCGCGTTGGGGCCGCATGCGTTGGGTGAGTGACGCGGGACAGGGTACCCGGTTGGTGTTCCGCACGCGCAGTGGCAATTCGGCGAAACCAGATAAGACCTGGAGCGAGTGGTCGGGACCCGCAGAGTCGAGCGGTTCGCCGGTCAGCAGTCCGAACGCCCGTTACATCCAATGGAAGGCTGAATTCACGGGTGCGCAGGGCCGCACACCGATGCTCGACAGCGTCACCGTCGCGTATCTTCCGCAGAATACTCCCCCGGTGGTGAAGAGCGTCACGGTCAGTTCGCAAGCCGCGGCCACCGGCGTGAGAGCGGCAGCGTCACAGCCTTCCACGGCTGCCTACAGCATCACCGTGAGCGATGGCGGCGATGCACCTTCGACATCCGGAGGCACGCCTTCGCAGACGGTGTCGCGTCCTTCGTCGGGGCAGTTGGTTGTCACATGGGCGGCGGAGGACACCGATGCCGACAAACTGAGTTATACGCTCTACTTTCGTGGCGAAGAGGAGCGCGAGTGGAAGCTGCTCAAGAAGGACATTCACGAACTTGCCCACACGCTTGATGGCGACGCGCTTGCCGACGGCCGCTATCTCTTCCGCGTGGTTGCAAGCGATTCTCCATCCAACCCTCCGGAATCCGCGCGAGAGGCGGATCTCGTGAGCGCGCCAGCACTGATTGACAACACGCCGCCGCTGGTCACCGCGTCAGCGCCCCGGCGTCAGGGCAACGCGGTCGAGATCGATGTCGACGTGGCCGATCAGGCTTCGGTGGTGCGGCGCGCGGAGGTGTCTCTCGACGCAGGCCCATGGATGGTACTTCCCGTGGAGGACGGCGTTGCCGATTCCTTGCGGGAGCGTTTCACTGTCCGGCTGAACAATGTGCCCATCGGCGAGCATCTGGTGGTGATTCGCGCCTACGACACGGCGGGCAATTCGGGTGTCGCGAAGACCATTCTGAAATGAAACATTTCGTCGCAGTATTGTTTGCAACATATTGCATGATCAATGTTTCGTGCACGCGGAGCCGCTTTTCTCAGCCCGCACCTCCTGCCTACGATCAACCCGGCGAGGCGATCGAGTATTACTTGAACAATCGTCGCGTAGCCGGTGGATCGAAGGATCTTCCGATGGAGCGGTATTTCCAGGCACGCGAACGTCTCCGGCGGATGCCTCTGTACTCTTCAGGTCCGCGGCAGCGAGTCCCCGGGAAGAGCCGCGATGCGCTCATCCCACAGTGGCAGTACCTCGGCCCGGGCAACATCGGCGGACGTACGCGCTCCCTGCTGATTCACCCGCGCAATCCGCGAATCCTGTACACCGCCGGCGTGGCGGGCGGTGTCTGGAAGAGCGAAGACGAAGGCGCATCGTGGACTCCGCTCACGGACTCGATGGCGAACCTCGCAGTTGCCACTCTTGCCATGGATCCTTCCGACCCGAGCATCCTCTACGCGGGCACCGGCGAAGGCTTCGGCAATATCGATGCGGTGGCGGGCGCGGGCATCTTCCAATCACTTGATGCGGGAGCCACATGGAACCTGCTGCCGCAAGCGACCTTCCGGTTCACCAATAAGATCGTGATCAGCCGCGGGGAGCCGAAGCACGTTTATGCCGCGACGAATACAGGCGTTTGGCGCAGCCGCGATCGCGGAGCCACTTGGGAACAGGTGTTGAAGCGCGATACGCCGGGCCAGTTCGGCTGCCAGGACCTGGCGATCCGCACCGACACCAATGTCGACATCGTGTTCGCAACATGCCGTGCCAACCCGCAAGGCGCGATCTTCCGCAACACCGACGCGGGCGGCGATGGCGAATGGAAACAGGTTTTCACAGCAGAGTTCATGGCGCGCACTTCGCTCGCGATCGCGCCGTCGCGCCAGGACACCATCTACGCGATGGCCGCCTCCAGTGAGCCTGGCACGTGTCCGTCGCCTCCCGGCCCGAAGCCCATTGGCGCTTGTTTTCGCGATGGACTGCTTGCGGTGTACCGGTCCACATCGAACGGAGATGAGAGCACCTGGGAAACCCGGGCGCGCAACTCGGATGAGAACTCGCAGGCACCGTCCCTGCTCTCGAATCCGCTGTCATTCTTCGCCGATGTGTGCAGCGGAGGCCAGAAATCGTTCTCAAATCAAGGCTGGTACGACAACATCATCGCAGTCGATCCCACCGATAGCGAGCGAGTATGGGCTGGCGGCATCGACATGTTTCGCTCCGATGATGGCGGCCTCACGTGGGGCATCGCGTCCTATTGGTTCGCTTCCGGATCACGGTCGTACCTGCATGCGGACCATCACTACATCGCGTTTCATCCGGCCTACGATGGCAGTTCGAATCGCACCATGTACATCACCAACGATGGCGGCGTGTATCGCACACGCGATGCCACGGCCAACGTTGGTACGGTAGCGCGCGGCCCCTGCAGCGCGCTCAATAGCGCGATGGTATTTGAAGGACTGAACAACGGCTATGGCGTGACGCAGTTCTACCACGGAGGCGTCTATCCCGGCGGGCACATCTATCTGGGAGGCACGCAGGACAACGGCACGATTCGCGGCAACGATGGCGATGGTCCGAACGCATGGGTCGGCCTGATTGGCGGTGATGGCGGCTACGTTGCCGTGGATCCGAGGGATGCCCGCGTGCTCTATGGCACCACCACACGGCTCTCTCTGCGCCGGTCCGTGAACGGCGGCGCAAGCTTCAGTTCCGCAACCAACGGCATCACCGAAACCAGTACCAACTTCGCGTTCATCGCGCCGTTCACGATGGACCCCACGAACCCGGAACGTCTGTGGACTGGAGGGCGAAGCATGTGGATCACGTCGAACTCCGCGCGCACGTGGGAGCGTGCCAGTCCACAACTCACCACCACATCGTCCATCAACACCATCGCGATTTCGCCCGCCGACCCGAATCGCATCATCGTGGGCACGCGCGATGGCTTCCTCTATCGCACCAGCGCAGCCCTCTCGATTGACTCTGTAGCGGCGTGGCCTTCCGAGCGGCTGCGAACCG
>JAEUQE010000320.1 GCA_016789785.1 Bryobacterales bacterium | reverse complement strand
TTCGAGAATGTCGGGATAGACGGGGAACTCCGCTGCAAGATTGCCGTATAGGTTGGCAGCATCACGCAGACGATGCGTTTCCTGCCCGGTCAACAGGCTCGACCGCGATGGAGAACAGGATGGGTTCGGGGCGAACGCGTTGCGAAACAGAACTCCTTGCTTCGCAATGCGGTCAAACGTGGGAGTGCGGACCACGGGATCGCCATAGGCGGAAGCGTGTGGATAGGCCCAGTTGTCCGCGAGCAGCAGGAGCACATTCGGTCGCCGTTTGCGGGGCTGCGCGATCAGTGGCGACAGGGCTGTTGTGATCAGCCCGCGCCGGGAGAGATTCGTCCATGCCATCGCTGACAGCGTACTACGGCTGTGCCGGCGAGATGGAGGATTGATGGCGCAGTTTGGGGTACTCGGTGTTCCAGCCTTTGGCATCCCACCACAAGATGCGGTTCAACATGTCCTGCGGCACATCGTCTACTTCGGAGAAGTCCATCGCGGCCGATTGCTCCGCGGCCCAACGCTCACGGCCTCGCAACGCTTGTGCGGGCGGATTCATTTCATCCAGCGCGATCTTCGGCACGATCACATCGTAAGCCGAGGTGTCCGCCTGCGGAGTGAAGACACTGTTCATCGCACGGGCCGAAGCAAGATAGCGCGTGCGCGGCGGAATTCGAAACACGTCCTGAATGGTTCGGACCATGCTGGTGTGGTTGTAGTGATTGGAGTCCAACGTCGCGCGCCGCACGTTGGGTCCGATGGCAAGCGCGATGGTGCGATGCCCGTCGACGTGATCGATGCCATCCTGTGCGTCATCCTCGGTGACAAGGATCAAGGTCTTCGGCCAGAAGCGGCTCTTTGAAACCGCGTCGACAATGCGGCCGAGCGCGTAGTCATTGTCGGCGACCATGGCACGCGGAGTTGGCGCGCCGGGCTTGCGGCCGCTGGTGTGATCGTTGTTCAAGGTGAGAATGCTGATGTTGGGCATCTTGCCTGACTTCTCGCGCTCGCGAAACTCGCGCAGCCATTCTTCAGCGCGCACCTGATCGGGAACGCTCATGGTCGAGTTCGGATAGCGGGCGCTGATGAGATGAGTGATCGCGGGAACACCGCTGCGGCATCCCACTTCGTTCTGCCAGCGATTCTCCTTGTACGCCTTCCAATAGTGCATCCATGGCTGCGCGTCCTGCTCGGCTTCATCGATGTCGACGATGGTCTGCGTGGTGGGATTCCACTTCGCCGGCTGGCAGAACTCGCCATAGATCCGCACATCGAGAGGACGCGTCGCTGACTGCCAGAAGAAGCCCGCGGGTGAGACGGTCAGCGCGTCGGCCATGTTCCATGCGTAGCCGCGTGGCGAGGCGCTGAATGCGCGCTCCACGTAGTCACTCACGAAGGCTTGCATCAACCAGTGATGCCCATCGAAACTGATAGCGCCACCCGTGTAGAAGTTGTCGAGCAACACGTAGCGTTCGGCAAGGGCGTGATGATTGGGCGTAACGTCGCGGCCATACATCACGAGGCTCGGGTCTCGATTGCCCTTCGGGATGTCAGCGAACACCTGATCGTAGGTGCGATTCTCCTTGATGATGAAGATCACATGCTCGATGCCGAGCGAAGGCAGATTCGACACGCCGCCGGCTGGTTCGAACTTCGGCATGTTCGCGGCACGCACTTCGCGTGTACCCGCTGCGAGTTGCGCGGGCAAGGGGGCAGGCAAGCGGATCAGCGCACCTTCGAACTGGCGCGAATTGAACGTTCCCTTCGGGTCGGCGGTGCTGCCGGTGCCCTTGATGGCGATGACGCGCAACGACCCATCGCGGCTCGCCACAAGTCCACTCGGGAACCAGCCTGTTGGCAGCGAGCCCTGAGCTTTCCACTGTGATCCCTGCTTGCGCAAGAGAGTGATGGCGTTCGAACCAGCGGCTGCAACGTAGATCGTGTTGCCATCCGGCGCGAACGCGACGTTCACGGGCTGGCTGCCGACGGTGTTCTCGGGATATGCGGGGATGGCGACGTCCACCCGTTCGAGCGACTTCGTATCGATGAGGGAGACGCTGTCGGAATGGCTGTTCGCGACGGCCAGCGTGGATTCATCCGGGCTCAGCGTCATGGAGGAAGGAGCGAGCCCCACGTTGATTTCGCGCGTGGCGAAGCTCTCCATGTCAATGACGGTGATCGTGCCGGATGCCGACGATCCCGTGCGCGCATCGGTCAAAACCTGCATACCACTGCTGGGGCCGGTTACTTCGCCTGCACGCGGGCGCCGGCCACCACGATTGCTCACAAAGATGCGCTTGTTCTTTGCGCAAGCGACGACACCGAAGGGCGCCATCCCGGTCTCGATTTCCCGCGTCAGCTTGCGTGCGCCGGCATCGATCACAGCGAGCGAGTTGTTGCGGCTCATGGCGACATAGGCGGTCTTGCCGTCAGTGGAGAAGGCGATGCCGCAAGGAACGGGATGCCCTGGGAGCGCCATCTTCTGCGAACCCGTGAGCTTCGCGTTTTCATCCAGACTGGCGATCAACAGGCTGTCAGGTCCGTTGCGCGTGGTTTCGCTGGCCCAGAGTTCGCGATCTCCGGGACGAAAGGTCACGCCGGTGTACGATGTGGACCTTGATGGCACTTCGCCGAACTGCGCGCCGGTGGATCCATCCAGCAACTGTACGCCCCGCGAGTTCAGCACGGCCAACACGCGTTTCGCGGAATCATACGCGACATCAACAGGTCTTCCTTTGATGGCGGTGAGTTCGCCCCAGGGCTGCAACAGTTGATTCGAACTCACCAGGAAGACACCGCCGCCTTGCGCACCGATTTCGACGGTGGAAGAAAGCACACGGAAGACGCCGCTTTGCTGGGCGATCACGCCCGCGGCAAGAAGAAGCAGAGGTACGAGGATACGCATGACGGATGTGTGTTCAGTCTAATGCAGACCGTGGCCGGCATGCGTATCGATCGGGTTGCGAATGGATGGCTATTTCTTCTTGAGCGAATCGACGAATGCCATCACCTTCAGGATGTCGTCCTGGCTGATGCGGTTTCCGAAGGCTTGCATTGCGCCGCTGCCGCCGCCGTAGATTACTTCGAACGAGCCGACATCGGTCTTCACGCGCGGATAGGTGACTTGCGAGTCGACGAGATTCGAGCCCATGCGTCCGGTCGCGTTGTCGAGGTGGCAACTCGCGCACCACTGCGAATACACTTTGCGGCCAGCGGCCACGGCGGCGCGATTGCCGTTGTAAGGATTCTGCCCAGTCTTGTGAAATGCGCGAACCTGTTCCGTGATGGTCTCACTGGGCATCATGTTCAGAGCGAGCGGCTTGTTGTCGAGTGCATGGAGAAACGCAACCGCGCCGCCTGTCGTGGCAGGTGTGGCGGGCGCCGCGCTGATTTCGGATACTGTGCGCGCCGTCTCGGCACCGCGAGGGACTTCGCTGGCGGGAACCACCTTCCACAAGGCTCCGGGCGGATTGCCCATCGCGCCCTTGTCGGATGTGTAGAAGCAGTTGCAGTTGACCGCGTAGACGTTGCCCTGCTCGTCATAGCCGCCGGCCGTGAACTGCAGATTGGTGTGCAGCATTTCCTGAAGCTGCCACTTGCCGTTGTCCCAACCGAGTCCGAACACGCGGCCACTGCACCAATCGCCGACGAGATAGACGCCCTTCATGCCGCCGTAGTTCGCAACACCGAGACCTTCAATGGAACAGCCGTGGCCATCCTTGAGCGGCTGTGCGCCGGGGAACGGAACCTCATGCGGGTACTCGGCGGCGGGATACACGCCCACCCATCCGCACTTGTCGTTGGGGCCGGTCATGGGGAAACACCACGTACCGTTGACGCGATTCCAACCGTAGTTTTCGCCGCCTTTGCTGGATGCGGGTTGGAAGTGGATCTCCTCCCAATGGTTCTGGCCAACATCGGCAATGTAGAGATCGCCCGTCTTGAGATCGAACGAAAACTCATAGGGGTTGCGCACGCCGTAAGCCCAGATCTCGGGGCGCGAACGCGTCTTGATCTTCGAGAAGTCGTCTTCACTGACGCCGAACAACGACATCAGGCGCTCATCCTTGGCGCGCGCGAGTGGATTGGAGGCCGGGATTTTGTAAGCGGCCTTGTCATCGTCCGCGGTGTTGACGTCGATCCGCAGGATCTTGCCAAGCAACGTGCCGAGGTCCTGTCCCGCCTCGTAAGGATCGCCTTCCCATCCACCATCACCCGAACCGATGTAGAGGTAGCCATCGGGGCCGAACTCGATCTGTCCGCCGTTGTGATTGTAGTAGGGCTGCTCAATGCGCATGATCACTTTCGCGGTCTTGAGCGTCTGCTCCTTCGTCATCACATTGGGGCTGCTCTTGTCCACTTGAAAGCGGACGATCATGCCGTCGCCATTGAACGGGAGCGACGCGTAGTGCACGTAGAAATAGCCGTTTTCTCTGAACCTCGGGTGGAAAGCGATGGAGTAGAGACCCTGCTCAACGAAGCCCGTTTGCACGTCGCTGCCGAGCGGATTGATGTTGGTGAGGTCGAGGAATGGCTCCTTCTGAACGGAGCCGTCTTTGTTGACGAGGCGCACGCGGCCCACGCGCTCCGTGACGAAGAGACGTCCGCTTCCATCGCCCGCGTTGGCGACGTTCGTCGGATCATAGAAGCCGTCGGCGATCTTCACCAGCGCGATCTTCGGATTGCCGGGCAGACGTCCACCGGGACGCGCGACTTCTTCCTTCGACTGCGGCACGCGCGGAGTTCCCGATTGCGCGAACAGCAGCAACGCGGCTGGTGTCAGGGCACACAATGAGACGAGATGGAGCATCCTCATAGGCTGTCGGAATAGTATATCAACGGGGCGTGGCTAAAGGCCGCGCAGGTGACGGTTGAACCACTGGACGAAGTGGAACTCGTCGAGAAGCATGGTCGGCCAACCGTGTTTGCCGCCCGCGTGAACGACGATTTTGACGTCGTGCCCGAGCTGAGCAGCAGCCTGCTGAAATCGCTGCGACTGTTCAAGCGGGACGAGCGTATCGGCGTCGCCATGATAGATGAGCGTGGGCGGCAGATCTTTGGTGATGAAGTAGATCGGCGAGGAGTCGCGCCCGATGACTTTCCAGACCGCCATGTTCTTTGAGTGCGGGCCGAAAGCGCGCACGAAGTTGATAGGCGGCCCGCCATCGCCTGGGTTCTCGGTGGAGGGTCCGAGGTTCAACAGGTCGGTGACCGGATAGAAGATCGCGACGGCCTGGACGGCGCTCGACTCGCGGTCGACGGGGTCGGCCGCATCGGGCGCACCTGGGCCGCCACGAGTGGCGAGCATCAGACTCAGATGCCCTCCGGCACTGCCACCAGTCACACCGATGCGGGCGGGGTCGATACCGTAGTCACGGGCGTGGTGGCGGATGAACCGTATCCCGCGATGCACGTCTTCGATGATCTCCATCACGGTGGCCGAAGGTTGAGAAACGTGGCAGACGTAGAACACGGTGTAGCCGGAGCGGAGCAACGGCGCAGTGATGGAGACTTGAGTTTCCCCTGGGCGCTTCGACTTCCAGCGGCCACTCACCATAACTGCGATGCCGATTCCATTGGCGTTTGACGGCTTCAGGACATCCAGTGTGAGAGGCTGATCACCGCGCTTGCCGTAGATCACGCCGTCCGTGCGCTGGACGCTGGGGTGGAGATAGAACCAGCCACCTCCCGCCAAAGCCACGGTGGCCAGCAGCAACACCGCGAGCACAATGATCGACGTACGGAGCCAGCGTGGAAGACGAGAAAGCATCGGAGTTTTCCATCGTACAACGGAGCGCCCCGGACGCATCGCGTCGATGGAGCGCATGATTCGCGATCAGATCTGTTCCGCAGTCGACTTCAACGCCAACGACATCGCTTCGGCGAGTTTGACCCAGCCGGCAGTCTCCAACTTGAGACGCTTGCGGCCATCCGCGGTGAGCTTGTAGAACTTGGCACGGCGGTTGTTCTCGGACACGCCCCATTCGCTGTCGAGCAGGCCTTGCTGCTCCAACCGGTAGAGCGCGGGATACAGCGCCCCCTGTTCAATGGCAAGCGCGCCGCCCGAGATCTGTCCGATGCGCAAGAGGATTCCATAGCCATGTTCGGAACCAAGTGACACCGCTTTCAGAATCAGCAGGTCCAGAGTGCCGGGCAGGATTTGGGCGGGCGATGACATCGGGCTCTCCTAAACTCAATAGGAGTGTAGCGAGGCTCTCCTAATCTGTCAAGGAGAACGGCGTGGGCGGACGATGAGTGCGCTCCACTATGGGCGTTCGAGAATCCCACCTCGCGTATCGCGGTGCCAAGGCACACGGAATCGCAACATATTGGCCATGGATCGGCCCGGATTCAACCAACTGCGCGTCATCATCTTGACCCAGCGATTGTCCGTGCGCCGCTCCACCCACAGGATGAAATGGCGGTCCAGCGCATCTTCGGTCAGTAGCCACGCCGTGCCGACGGTCGGAGTGATCACCAGGTCGACCATGCCCTTCGTCTCCGGCCGCAGCCCGACATTGCCGATTGCCGCATCGCTCACCGGACCGATCTCGTATTGCGTGCTGTAGGCCGTGTTCCAGGCGAACGCGCGCAGACGGCTGCGAATGTACCCACGGGTGAGTCCGAACTGCTGGCGCCGGCTGAACGAATCGTTCTGAATCCAGAGGTAACCCGACACTGCGCCTTGCAGGCTGTGGCCAACGTAGTTCGCGAGGGGACCGTCGCCGTCGTCCCATCCGCCCAAACCGCCTACGGACGTGAACCAGTCACGGAAGTAGGGCCCCTTGAGTGCGTCGCGTGTGCCCTGTTGCGTGGCGACTCGCATTCCATGTTGAATGCCGAGGAACAGAGCGGACTGCTGGAGCAACGGCATCCATTCGACGCCTTGCGGCCCATTGGCTTGTGGCCCATTGGCTTGTGGCCCATTGGCTTGTGGCAAATTGCCTTGCGGCACACTGCCACTCTCCGGTGCCGTCTCCGCACCCGCAATCGTGACCAGCAACAACCAGACGGCTAACCGCGCAGGAATCGCCGAACCTCCTCTTCAAGACCTGGAGTACAGACGACGCAGTTGCCCGCATGGATGCTGCGTCCGCCTTCAAAATTGAAGAATTTTCCACCCGCTTCTTCCACGATGACCTGAATCGGCGCAAGGTCCCAGGGTTTCGCGGCGGGTTCCACCCACACTTCGCCATGTCCGCCGGCGACCAGCATCGCGTCCGGCGCGCCGCTCATGCTGCGGACTGCCCAGAATCTGCCCATGAAGTCGACCAACCGCGGTGCGAAGTCACGGCGATGCGCTTCCCGCAGGCCATTGAAGAAGAGCACGGACTGCCCGGGATCGGTGATGCCGGAAACCTGCAAACGGCGCCCGTTGCAGAACGCGCCGCCGCCACGAGTCGCATAGTATTCCTGATGCCACATGGGAATGTTCGCCACGCCGGCGATCACTTCCCCATGCGCTTCCAGTCCGATGAGAACGGACCATAATGTGCTGCCGCGGGAAAAGTCGCGAGTGCCGTCGATCGGATCGATGATCCACTGGCGGCCGCTGGTGGCTGGACGCCCGGCACCTTCTTCTCCCATCAATCCGTCATCAGGAAACGCCTCAGTGAGTATGCCGGCAATCAGCTTCTCTGCTTCACGGTCGGCAATGGTGACGGGCGACTCGTCTGATTTACACTCGGCGGTCACGCCCTGCTGCAAATAGAAAAGCGCGAGTTCTCCAGCGCGCTTCGCAGCCTGCCGCGCGACCTCCAGTTCACGTTCAAAAGCCATCCCTTCAATTGTAGCGAGGGACCTGTCGCCGAAGCATCGTCTACGAGTTCAGGTGTGTATTGATCCGCTCGATGGCTTCGTCGATCTCCT